>JBEKLF010000060.1:0-35710 GCA_050010335.1 Terriglobia bacterium | reverse complement strand
CCCCACGGAAGTCATGAAGCCGGTCAAGACTTGGCACGAGGTCAGCCCTATAGTGACGGAATAAAATTGTAACCCCATATAAAAAAAGTATTTCGCTCAGCGGAGTGGCGAAGTTCGGCTAGTGCGGCATCTGCTTGATGGCCTGTCTTTCAATCGCGGGCGCGCGCGTCTTGATGTAGTTGTCCATAGTTCTGTCAATGAGCGGGGGAAGATCGGCGTTCATCCTCTTCACAAAATCATCCTGGGCCTTTTGCAGCTTCGCATCGATACCGTCGGCCTGCTCATTGAGCTTTTGCATTTTCTCCTGCAATTTCTCCGACTGTTCAACGCCGTTGGTCATCAACTGTTTCTGCAAGAGCAGGCCCAGCCGTGACAATTCTTCACTATTCGCAGCCAGTTGTGTGCCGACATAGATGTTGGCGAAGACTGACAACAGTGCAAGCACCAAAACGATGTAGAGCAGATTGCGAACTGTCGAAAGACCGCTGTCCATGTTGACTCCTTTGCAAAAGTGGCAATCCTATTTTACGTCCTTGCGTTTCATCACGACCAAGATGAGCACGAGCATCAGGGCGGCGTACCCGGCCAGGATCCCCAGGTAAGGTCCCTTGTCCTTCAAGAAATTGGAGACCAGCGGAAGCGCCCCGGCCGGATCCTCCAAACCCCGTTCGAGACCCGAAACATCATCAGGGTGCAGCGAAATTGTGACGGTGTTGAGGATCTTATAGGCGTAGTCCTGCGTCGAATGCGCACCGTGCACGCACAAGTCACTGAGCGCTTCCAAACCCCAGCGTGAAATCGCCAGGGTCGAGAACAAGCGGATGGGCGTCGCCATGCCATCAACAGGAGCGGGAGTGAACCGATGGAAACAATCCATCACTTCTTCGGATGGTGTCATTGCGCCGGCCACTTGATGCGCAAAGTGCCCCTGAGCCGCTTCCTCGGTGCCGGCCCCGCCGCTCGGCGCGGGATTCGCCCCTTCCCCGGCCGGGCCGCCCGGCGCCAAGACGGGATAGGCAACGCCCTTGCAAGGCGCTAGGATCTTTTCTACCTTGGCCTTTGCATCCGGCTGCGCAAACATCTTCCCTTCCATGAGCTGCTCCACGGTGATGGGAATAATCGTCTGGATGGGCCGCACCGGCAGGAATAGGCCGCAAAGCAGCAGTTCCGGAATCAGGATCAGTGGGAACAGAGTCAGGGCTTTTTCCGGTGTCGAAACGAGACTGGAAATCAGCAACCCGATCAGCGACCCGTTTACCGCCACGAGGAACATGATCAGAATGGCCGCGCCAGCTTCCGGCAGGCTCAGTGACAGCGCGTGATTGACGAACAAGCAGATGAGCACCACCGAGAAGCACTGCACGAACGCCACAAAGGACAAGATAGTGAGTTTCGACAGGATGTACGATGGAATCTTCAGGCCGGTCTGCCGTTCGCGCCGGTAGATGGTTTGCTCATCCACAATCTCGCGAACGGCATTCGAACAGCCGAACCAGAGCGACGAAAACATCGCCATAAAGATGGTCTGCACCTGGTTGGGCCCGCTCGCCATCAAGGCTACGAGCAAAGCCACCAGGGGAGCCTGGCCGAAAAGGAGAATGGATTGTGCCCGATCGCTGAATTTCAGTTCCCATGTCCGTTGCAGCAGGGTAGTGAACTGGCGCAGGCTGAATCCTCTTGCCTGCGGTGGCGGCGCCACACTCGGCGCGCCGCTCGCCATAACCTGGTCCGCCGGAATGGCGCGCTGCGGCTCAACCACCAGGCTCTGGTACAAAGGGGCTTCCTGAAACTTCTTCTTTAACTCCAAGGCATAGGGAACGGTATTGTTATCCGTCAGGTCGTCGTAAACGTCGGGGGGAGATTCCGCTTTGAAATACTCCAGGAACTTTGTTCCGGGACCGTAGTAAGCCAGCCGCCCCTGCACAAGGACGACGACTTTATCAAGCACGCCGAACGACCCAAGCAAGTGGGTGGTGATGATGATTGTTGAGCCCTGGTTGGCAAGCTGCCGGAAGAGCATCATCATCAGTGTCTCGGTGCGGGGGTCCAAGCCTGCCGTGGGCTCATCCAGAAACAGCACGCCGGGTTTGGGAAGAAGCTCGATGCCCAAACTCACCCGCTTGCGCTGGCCGCCGCTCAAGGTGGCCACAGGGTTGTCCCACCGGGCTTGGTCAAGCTTCAAAGTATCCAGCATTTCTTCCACGCGGCGGTTGATTTCGTCTTCGGAAGTGTCTTCCGGCAAGCGCAGTTTCGCTGCGTAGTAGAGACAGCGGCGCACGGTCAATTGGCGGTGCATGATGTCTTCCTGGGGGACAAATCCAATGGTGGATTTCATCGCGTCCAGGTTGTGATACAAATCCACGCCGTTATACAGCACTTTCCCTGACGTGGGTTTTACAAACCCGTTCAATGCGTTCATCAGGGTGGTTTTCCCCGCGCCGCTCGGTCCCAGCAGGCCGATCAGTTCCTTCGGTTTTACTACCAGGGAGAGATCATCCAACAGCAGTTTGGGCTGGCCCGTGGTGCGGTCCGTTACCTGAAAATTCAGGTGCACGGAATCCAGACGCACCACCCGCCGGTCGGGAGCATGGGTCAGAGTTCCGCCCTCAAAATGGAGCTCCGAGGGGCCAATGACCACGCGGTCCAGGTCCTGAAGTTCGTGGCGCTTCACTCGAATGCCATTAACAAACGTTCCGTTCACCGAGCCCAGATCGACAATCATGCTCTTGCCATTTTGTTTGACGATCTCGGCATGCTTCTTGGAAACCACGGGATGGGCGATCACCACATCGCAGCTCGGGTCGCGCCCGATCACCAAATGGTCGCGATTGAGATCAATGTTCTCCATCTTCAGCACCGGCTCCAAGCCGGAGCGAAAGATCAGAGACTTGCCGCTATAACGGCCGAAGGTGATGTAATCACCATCATTCAGTGTTGCGGTTTTGATTTTGATGCCATTCACGAACGTCCCGTTGACGGATTGGTCCTTCAGCTCGACCGCGCCCTCTTTGATCGAAAACTGGGCATGGACTGCGGACACGGAGGCGTGTTCCATAACCATCTTGCAGCGTCCAGGATCGCGGCCGACTACCAAGCCCCCGTCGGGTATGTCCTCGCTCTTGACCGCGAACTTGTCAACGATCAGATCAACGTGGGGGCGCGCCATGAGGTCGACGAGTTTGATGGCCACCGTTCCGCCCGTGGAACGATCAGCCTGCTGCGCGGCGGCAATATCCGCCTGGCTGACAACGGAGGTCTCACTGCGGACACCCTCATCATCACGGGCAGGCTTTCGCTCCGCCACCATGCCAGCCGCGCGAACGAACGATTCCAAACGAAACTGATGCTTGTTGCCCTTACCGAAGGAAACCTCATCGTTGGGCTTGAGCACTGCTTCCTGAACTCTCACCTGGTTCACGTACGATCCGTTGGGGGTTTCGCGGTCGCGAAGCACGATTTGACCGGTTTCATTCAGGCCTACCCAGGCATGCTGGCGGGAGATTTGATCATCCGCAAGGACGATCTGGCATTTGGATTGATCGCGACCAACGATTAGACCCTTAGCTGTAATACCGTAGGTACGGCCGGAAAGGAGCCCCGAAATTCCGACTAATCGGAATGCGGGAACAGCGGAGGTGGGACTCTCAACCCTGACCGTTGGGCCTTCATCCACCACGGCGACAGTTTCATCGCCGCCAGTCAGGCGAGTGGGCATGGCGACGGTGGGACCGACCTCTTCTTGACCCAGAGGACCGCCGCATACCCTGCAGAATCGAAACCCTGCGTCATTGACTTCGCCGCACGTTTGGCATTTCATGGCCTTAGACCTCGCTGTCAGATGTTAGTGCTCTGTCAGGTCGGGTCAATCTTTCGATTGCCTTCCTTCAGATGCACGACTGCGTGCCACTAATAAGCGGCCTCGGTCTTTCCCAAGTTCAGTCTGCGCTTTGAGTTTGCGGTTTAAAGTCTTCTTCGTCGAATTCTTTGCACACGACGGCGGCCCCCGCATCCACGGGAGGGAGGCCTTGCCCGGAAAACTCCGCGAGGATCACGGTGATGTTGTCTGTCCCACCGTTGGCATTGGCTCTCTCAATGAGGGCCTTACAATTGTTGGAGAGCTCATCCCCACGACTAGCAATCTCCATCAAATCAGCTTCGGGTACCATGTTGTACAAACCGTCGCTACAAATCAGGATTCTGTCTCCCTGATTGATCCGGACATAAGTTACCTTGACGTCCAGCGTCTCACTGCTTCCGACCGCCTGAGTCAGGATGCTTTTCCGGCTGTCCTTTTCCGGATCGGCCGGCAATTCAGCGCCGATATCCCTCAGGTAGTTCAGGAACGTCTGGTCGCGGGTCAATTGGGTAATCTGCTTATTCCGGATTAAATAGCATCGCGAATCTCCCACCTGCCCAACGAAGAGGTGCTGGCCGAAAAGGGCTGCCGCCGTCGTCGTTGTTCCCATGCCGCGGAAGACAGGATCGGCCACAGCCTTCTGAAATATGATCTGGTTGGCGTACTCGATGGCCTCGCGCAAAAGGATCACAAAGTTCGCCTCACTGACTGTCCCCAGTGTTTTTAGGTTGTCATGCAGGCGTTTGGGAACCGTGACGGCAGCAAGTTGGCTGGCCACCTCGCCGCTCGCTTCGCCACCCATCCCATCCGCAACCATGAACAATGAGCCGAGCGGACCTGGATCATGCTCGCAGAGCGTGGGGGTGACCCCAACTTCTCCCGTCGTAAGATTGCATACCACGAAGTTATCTTCGTTGTTCTTGCGGACGCGACCCATATCTGACATCCCGAACAAGGTCACGTGAATGGCCTTCACATCACTCCCTGTTGTCTCGGCCACGGCCCTCACCTTCCCCCCGGTTGCAGTCACGCTCAACCGTAACCTCAGTGAAACCGCTCTTAGTTCGTATGCGAACCAATTCCCAGCAAGTTCGGACTCAACCCGAAAGGGACTTCATTTTCGTCTGGGCACCCTTCCCCCTATTTAGACAGCCACGAACAACCCAAACATCGCCTAGAGATTAGCTTTGGTGGAATAAAATGACTTTTCCTTATTACCACACCCGCAGCTTGGTATCAAGCCAGATGATGATTGTTTCCGCCACCCCTTGCCGACTGCCAATGGCAAAGTCAAGAGCAAATTTTAGCTCGGGCATCCACCCTGTCGAACTGGCTTTCTTCATCGCTGAACAAGAACTCCTACCTGTGGCCTGTGCGGAGTTCATGAACGATCTGCGCGGCCACGCTGCGAGCGCGCTCCAGATCCTGCGGCGGCAGAGAAATCGCCGCCACTTTAGGATGACCGCCGCCCCCATACCGTTCGCAAATGCTCGCCAGATTGGCAGCCTTGGGGGCGCTACTCCATGGGTTGCTGCCCACCGCGATCTTGATCCGCTCCTTCGACGAGCTTACTCCCACGCAATAGACGGAGGTGGGGAAAAGATAGTACGGTATGAATTTATTGAAACCCTCCACGTGCTGGTCTGCCACGTCAAAGAAAACCACGCCATCCTGCAATTCGGCACGACCACGGAGCAGTTCGATAGACTTCAAATGTTGGGCGTAAAGAACTTCAAAGGCCTTTTGGATGTGCGGCAGGGCTACAATTTCCTCGAGCGGCCGGGAGAGAAGCTCCGGAATCAGGAGCACGCAGAAGTCCGGTTCGCAGGTCCCTTCGATGACCAGGGTCAACTGGGTGGCGGGCTCGCGCATTTCCACCGCCGTGCGAATGTCCGGATACTGCGCCCCGTCAATCAGGTCCGCCCAGTGAACCAAATCCTCGAGTTCTGGAGCAACGAAGCCAAAGTGTTTGCGGGTGGTTTCGGCGATGAATTTGGTGCAGGAACGAAAGTCCGGCCCGTAGAATTTCTTTCCGCTTTGGTCATGCCGGAAATGCTCGGCATCCGCTTCCGTGAGAAAGGCGCTCTGGTGATGGTCAAACCACCACGTAAGGCGCTCGGAGCTGGAATACTTGAAATCGACAATCACATTCTCTTCTGCATTGAACAGTCCCGCATCAAACAACTGTCCCGCGCGGTGCATCATGCCGTGATAGCGAAACTCCGGTTTGGCATCGACGCACTGCCGATAGAAGCGCGTGAATACGGCCGCCGAGCATGCCCCGTCGAAACACCGATCGTGAAAACAAACTAAAACCGCCATAGGTCTTGAGGGTGAGGTGCCCGCTCATCTTGCGCCCGGCCTCACCAACGCGAGCGAAACCACCTAACTTGCGCTCGCTAGCTGAAATTGTCAAGAGGAAATGCGCGGGAAGAGGACTCGAGAGCTTCTGCCGAAAGGGAGGGGCGGCCCAATCGCTCCGCCCACTCGGTTTCGGGGGATGCAACTTCGGGGGCGGGGGCCAATAGGCCTGCTTGCTCCGCCGCCTTGCAAAGAACTTGCCCGATCGCAGAAAACAAGTTACTTCGAAGCCTGCTGCTCGGCTAGTTTCCCAATCACGGGCAACAGGAATTTCTCATTGTTGTAAGCCTTGTAGATAAGGAAGATCACCAACGCCAATGATCCAAACCAAAAGATGAGCCAGAGGATCAAGTCCAAAATCCAGCCCAAAACTGGAATAAAAGCGAGGACAAACCCCACGATCATCAGCACAATCGACAGCGCAAACATCGACGCGGCAAAGAACAGGCATTGAAAAGAGTGGAACCTGATGAACCTGTCCTTGTTGTAGGGTTCCATTACGAGGAAAATAATCGCCGGAATGATGGTGACATAGGCAAGTGCTCCCGCCATGTTGGAAGTCAGTCCCCCCCCTGCGCTGGCTGTCGCGGCTGGAGCGGCAGGGGACATTGCCGCGGGGCTTGCTGCCGTGCCCACGGGTGCACCGCACGCTCCACAGAACGTCACACCCTCGGCTAATTGCGCACCACACTTTGCACAGAATGCCATGCCCTTATCTCCTTTCGCGGAATCCATTGAATTGTAGTGCCGGACCCTGCCCACCCGCCAAGTCAGTGCACGCAATCCTGATGTTCCGCGTTCAATGAGGAAGCTTTTTGATACACAGGCTACGTATTGGTACCATAAACGCAGTGCCGAAACAAGCGGGAAATGCACGCGGTCTCTGCGGGAATGCCGCCAAGGGACGATGTCCCGCCTTCGGCGGCACGTGATGTGTGCCCGTCTCTCCCCCTAACGCCCATCACTTCGCGTATACTGCCGATTTCCGATGGCCGCAAATCCTCTGGCATTTCTCGCCTCGAGTTCATCACGCGAGCGCCATGCCCTGGCCGCCAGCACTCTGGGCTGGATGCTTGACGGGATGGACGTCACGCTTTACTCCATGGTCCTGCGCGAACTGCTGCGCGAACTGCAACTCTCCACCGCGCAAGCTGGCCTCCTCGCCTCGGTCACCCTCATTGCCTCTGCCGCCGGCGGCATTCTGTTCGGCCTCGTCGCCGATCGCTTGGGTCGTCGCGTGGCGCTGATCGCGAGCATCATCGTTTACTCGGCATTTACCGCTGCTTGCGGATTCTCCCATGGCTTGTGGCAACTGGCCGCGCTGCGCGTGGGAGTGGGATTGGGGATGGGCGGCGAGTGGGCCACCGGCGCGGCGCTTGTTTCCGAAACCTGGCCCGATGAGCATCGCGGCAAAGCCCTGGGACTGATGCAGTCGGGCTTCGCCATCGGCTATGCGCTGGCGGCGGTGATTGCTGCGCTCATCATGCCGCGCTGGGGATGGCGCCCCGTCTTCTTCGCCGGCATCTTACCTGCTCTCCTCACACTTTGGATTGGCCGCAGGGTCGAGGAGTCTCCACTCTGGCTGGCACAACGGAAAAGACTCGGGATACGGGACACGGGATACGGGACACGGGATTCGGAGTTCGGGATTCGGGACTCGGGGTTTGAGATTCGGGATGCGGGGTCCGACTCCCGCGTCCCGATACTCGCGTCCCGTGTCCCGTATCCCGTGTCCCGCTCTCTTCGTAGTTTGGGCAAGGTGATCCTGGTGACCCTGCTGATGAATAGCGCTGCACTCTTCGGCTGGTGGGGACTGTTCACGTGGATTCCCGCCTACCTTGCGTTGCCGATCGCGCACGGTGGCCGGGGCCTATCGCTGGCGGCTTCTTCCACCTGGATTATCGCCATGCAGGTTGGCATGTGGCTCGGCTATGTGACGTTCGGGTTCATCAGTGACGCGGCGGGCCGCAAACGGACTTACGTCTTATACCTTTTTGTCGCCGCGCTTCTTGTGCCCCTCTATGCGCGGTCTCATCCGCTGGCCTTGCTCATCGTGGGCCCGCTGCTTGCCTTCTTCGGTACGGGCCACTTCACCGGCTTCGGAATCATAACCGCCGAGCTTTTCCCAACCTCCATCCGCGCATCGGCCATGGGCCTTACGTACAATTTTGGACGCGCCTTAAGCGCCGCCGCGCCATGGGCGATTGGCGCCGTCGCAGCGCGCGGGGGGCTTGCTTCCGCCTTCGGGATCAGTGGCCTGGCGTTTTTCCTGGCCGGCGTTCTTGCTCTCGCCCTCCCTGAAACCCGTGGCCGGAGCCTGACGTAACCATGAAGGTAGCGCGGACCTGTTTTCTAGGTCCGCGGCTTTTCCTTACCCATACGTGACCATGAAGGAAGGTAGCGCGGACCTGTTTTCTAGGTCCGGGCTACACCTGCCCCTAAGCAACATCATCTCGCGAGCTCGACGGTGTGTTCACCCGCGGGCACTTGAAAACTCGCGCGCCCTTGCTGCACGTGGACCTTCCCCACGGGCTTGCCGTCGATTCCGAGATTCAATTCGCCGCCTTCGAACTCCAGCGTCACCGCAACGACGGGGCGTAGGGCATGCAAATTGAACGTCAACTGCGAAGGCGATGTCTGGTAATTCCTGACCACCACGCCGGCGTTAGCTTCAAACCGCTCCTGTCCATCCCGGGCAAGCGCTGTTCTGTTGGGTCCCATGCTCACGTCGTAGGTGTGGCTCTCCCAAACCGCGCGGCGAAATTCTCCCTGCGACGCGGGGTTCAGAGCTCCGAAGCGCAGACCTTCCCAGGGATTCACATCGATGTACTGCTCCAGGGGCGCGAGGCACAGCAGCGCCCCCCAAGTGTAGTGCGGGTCGCCGCCGCCCGTGCCGCCCCACGCGTAATACTGCTCGTTGTCGTGCTGGTTAATCCGCCAGTCATCCATGAACAAGTCATAGTTCTTCTGCGCGTACTCGAGCGCCACCTCGTCGAACCGGTATCGATTGACGCCTTCGTAGAGCATATAGTTGGTCGGCCCCCAAATGGTCCCACGCCAGTAATTCTGGTCGGGGAAGGCCGGATCGTTACGGGCAATCGTCGGCGTTACGTATTTGCCCCAGAATTCCTTCGGATTCAGCAGGTGTTCCTTGATCATGCGCTCCGCCTGCGCGGGAGTGGCGATGCCGGCGAATAGAGGATAGAAATTCGTGGTGGAGAGGCGAGTGGAAAGGCGCCCGTCCCAATAACGGTTCTCGTATATTCCGTCCTTCTCGTTCCAGAGTTTCTCGCGCACAAGTTGTTTCATGCGCTCGTATTCGGCCGCGAATTTCCGGCTGTCGTCTTCCCTGCCCAGGATGGCGGCTATTTTCCCCAGGCATTCCGCATCCAGAGTGTAGAGCGAGTTCAATCCGACATCGGCGAGGTTCATCGTGTAGGTGTGCGGATCGTAAGCCGCGTCGTCGTACATGGGGCTGTCGTCCATGCCGCTTTCCCACTTGGCGGCCTGAAGGTTTCCTCGCCCGCCGGTGGAAGGAGTGGAGCCCCGGTCGCTGCCCCACTCGAGCAACCCGTCACGATTTCCATCACGCCACGGCTGCCCATCTCCGCGATCGGCGAGCCACCACTCGTGCCACTTCTTCAGGCGTGGATAGGCCCACTCCAGCAAATCTCGATCCTGACGCCGCTGGTAAACCTTCCAAACCGCATACGAGCCCACGGGCGGTTGGGAGCGGTCGGGACTGATGCCTCCCTCCGACGCTACGTTCGGTACCACGCCCGTATCCGTCTGCGACGACAGGATGGCGCGAATGCCGGCGCCTGTTTGCGCCGCATCCTCAAGGCTGGTCAGGAGCGCGCCGAAAAAGCAGTCCCATTCGCCCACCGCCCAGCCCCCCCAGCCGCGCGCCCATTGACGGCTGATGCTGGGGAAAATCAAATCAAATTGGGGGGCGTAAAGCGTGTTCCAGAACATTGAATTGCCAATGGCTTCTGGCGCGCCTTCAAACAATCCGCCGACGCTCGGCCGGCGCGCTGCATAGGCTTCGGCTTTTTCCTTAAGAATGGCATCGATCTTCCCCGCCGCCAGCAACGCGGTCGCCTGATCGACCAACGACTGCTTGTCCCAACCGATGATTGCCACAAAATGTGCGGGCGCGGAATCAGCAAACTCCAGCCCCGCCGCTCCCTGAAGCGCGTCGTTGGGGAGGGGTTCGGCCAGGCGCCCCGGGCCATCCATCACCATCTGCAAGTCCGTCAAAGACTGATAAGCACCGCTGCCCGTAAGTGGCCGGTCCGTCATCACTACCAAGCGGGCCACGTGGTTGAAGACCTTATCGAAATACTTCTCCCCAAGAACGGCGCGGTGGGATTCATCTACTACGTAGGTGCCCGATGTTCCGGCGGCGGAGTTAGGGAAGTAGGTTTCGAGCACGAGCTGGAGGCCTTGCGTGGAATTCAGCCGGCCCACCACCGTGGTTTCATTAAGGCGCGACCACTCCAGCGTCACCGGAGCTTCCTGCGCGGGATGCCGCCAGCTCACGCGGCAGTAGGAAGCATCGGGAGCGTGTGGACCCACCTCGCTCACTGCGCCAAAGATCTTCGTCCCGTCCAGGAAACGGTCCCGGCGCGAGCCCACCCGCAAACCGAACGAGATTTGTTGCTCGAACGCCCTGGCCATGAAAACCACACCGGTCCACGCATCGGGATCGAGAGACTCAATCACCACGCGATCAAACCGCGGCTCGCCCTGCACCTTTTCGCGCTCCTGGGCAAGCACACTGGGCGCCGATGAGGGCAACCGCGATTAATGCGACGATAAGATGTACTTGCTCACTTCGAGATGGTTTCAGGCTGAAACACCGCATACTTACCCCTTCAAGGCCGATTTTAGCGGGCCGTAGAATACCCCAGACTTACGTGTAGCGAAACTTCCCTGTTACCCTCGTCCCCCCAATGATCGCATCCCATGATTCTCAAAAACCTTCCGAATGACGTCAAAAGCCGCCCAATTTGGTCAAGAAAACGCGTTAATGGAGAGGCACATTTTTCAACTTGGTACGTGTTTTCATGCACATAGTCGGATCATCCTTCGTTTTTGACATCTTTTAGCGCCCCATCACTGACCCGCATGTTGATAATTCCATTATTTTCAATAACTTGAATCTGCGCTGCTCCCTCACAGATTTTCCCGTAATTACCTGTTTTTTCATAAATATAGTCGCCTCGCAGGGAGTTTTCATGAACAACCGTCCGCGGCGGCCAGCCCCTGATTAACTTGTTTTCTTTCAATAACTTGGATTCTTCGCTGCTCTGCGTGGCTTTCTCCCAACTTTCCCGTAAAGGTAAGTCGTTTCATAAACATAGTCGCCTTCGAACAGTGACAAGGGGCAAGTGGTCAGTGGCGAGGAGTCGGTAAGCGTTCGGGAGCAAAACGGGAAGAGCCGTAGTCGACATCCTGTCTACCGTATTCAGTCTGCTGTCTACTGTTCCCTGACACCTTTTCAGGGTGCGCATTTTCACCCGAACAAAGTCCTCCGCCCCCTGCTCCAGCAAGGTGATAGCCATAGGCTACAATTATGTTGGGTGTCCTGCCGGAGGGACAAATGACCTAGATTTCTTCTAACCTTCAGGTCGGCATCTCGTGACGCTTAGCAAATGCCGACCTGAAGGTCGGTGTTACCTTCTCCCATACACCGGGCCGTAGTTCGCGCAGGCGCGGTAATCGGCGCCCTCGGGATCGTGAGTCCCGAAGTGGGTCCAGGCGCTGGGCCGGAAGATTCTTTCTTCCCCGACGTTGTGCATGCACACGGGAATGCGCAGCATCGAAGCCAGGGTGATCAGCTTATCGCCGGTGTGCCCGTAGCAGATCGCCCCGTGGTTAGCGCCCCAATTGTTCATGACGGAATACACGTCGCGGAACGGCCCCCTGCCGGTCAGCAGCGGCGCGAACCAAGTGGTGGGCCAAGTGGGATTGGTGCGCTCATCCAGGACTTTGTTGACGTCCGGCGGCAGAGCCACGGTGTAGCCTTCGACGAGTTGGAGCACTGGGCCCTGCCCCGCGATCCAATTGATGCGCGCCATGGTGGCCGGCATCTCACAGCACGTCAGGAATTGCGAGGAATAACCGCCGCCGCGGAAGTATTCCAGCATCGCCGGACCCCACTGCGTCGCTTCCAGGCATGCCCCGACCTCCTCGGGAGTGATTTCCCAGAAGGGCTTCATGACGGATTTGCCGTCGCGCGTCTGGCGTCCCGTGGCGTCAAGCGTGGCCGCGCCCGAGTTGATCAAATGCAGAATCCCGCCGCTTGCCTTGCCCAGGAGCTTGTGTCCCGTCACGCGCTTCACCGCCGCTGGACTCCAATAAGTCCGCACGTCGGCGAAGATCTGCGCCGTGTCGGTCAGCAGGTGCCCAAACAGCATGGTGGCACCGTTGAGCGAATCGTTTTCCGTGGCGAAGACAAAAGGCTCGCGGATGCCGTTCCAGTCAAAGGAAGAATTCAGGATGGCTTCCATGAAGTCGCCGTTGGGGAAGTGATCGGTCCACTGGCGCTGTCCTTGAAAGCCCCCGGCGATGGCGTTGCGGCCCAAGGCCTCCTCGCCATAACCCAGTTCCGCCAAGCGCGGATTGCCCACCATCAGGTCGCGCGCGATGATCGCCATCTTTACTGACGTCATCCAGTCGGCATCCTTCTGAGCGCGGGATCTCTGCGCGGCAGGAGGATTCCAGTCCTTGCCCTCGGGGCAATGCGCCTTCACCCAGGCCATCGCGCGATCGAACTCTTGCGGGTCGTAAATCTTTTCGTCGATGCGGCGCACGAACTCCGACATGTCCACGTACTCATTGCGCATGCCCAGGTAGTTCTGGAAGAAATCCGCATTGACCATCGAACCGGCAATGCCCATGGAAACAGCGCCGAGAGACACGTAGGACTTGCCCCGCATCTCCACCGCCGCCAAACCCGCCTTGGCGAATTGCAGCAGTTTCTCCTGCACATCGTCGGGGATTGAGGTGTCGGTGGAATCCTGCACGTCCTGTCCGTAAATGCCGAAGGCCGGCAGCCCTTTCTGGTTATGTCCGGCCAACACCGCGGCCAGATAAACCGCTCCCGGACGCTCGGTGCCGTTAAAGCCCCACACCGCTTTGGGGATCAGCGGGTCCATGTCCATCGTTTCCGAGCCATAGCACCAGCACGGCGACACTGTCAGCGACACGCCCACACCCGCGCGCGCAAACTTGTCGGCGCAATCGGCCGCCTCCGCCACGCCGCCAATGCAGGTGTCCGCCACCACGCACTCCACCGGCAGGCCATTCGGATGGCGCAGTTTCTTCTCCAGAAAATCCGCTGCGGATTTCGCCATTCCCATCGTTTGCTTTTCCAGCGATTCGCGCACGCCCTTGCGACGTCCGTCAATCGCCGGTCGAATCCCGATCTTCGGCAATCCCCCCCGTAACCGCTTCTGCGGTCCGATCACTTTCATGTCGTTAGTCTCAGCCATGGTCGTTTGCCCCCTCCATTGGGAGCATCATTGTAACGCCAAAGGTGGATTTTTGCGTCGCGGGACTATGCTCTATTTTGAATACACAGATGGAGAAGGGGGACGTAATGACCGGAACAGGAGCGGCGGGTATCTGTGCTGGCAGCCCGGGGTTTTCAGGATGCGGAGGGAAAGCCGGGTGGAAGCAAGCGTAGCGCGGACCTGTTCGGTAGGCCCGCGGCTTTTCGCTGTCAAAAGAGGGCGGGCCGCAGACCTGCAAATCAGGTCTTCGCCAGCCAGCAAAATGGCGGCATAAAGCCGCCTCTACATAAAGTTGCCCGCTACCGAGGTTTGTGACCCAGAAAGATCGTGTGGCGGGGGCCGCCTTTTTTCAGCCGCGCGCGGACTTGCTCCACCTGGATGGTGAAACCGCCATAGCGCAGCCGCTGCTCGAATTTTCGATCCTCCCGGGCAGACCAGACAGCCAGCACCCCGCCCATCTTAAGAGCCGCATAAGCGGCGGCTAGTCCCTGGTCGTCATAGAGCCCGGCGTTGTCCGAGGCGGAAAATGCGGCCGGGCCGTTGTCGACGTCGAGGAGCACGGCATCGAACTTGCCGAGGCCTGCACTGAGCGTGACGCGGACGTCACCAATTTCCACCCGCACTCGCTTATCCTTCAACGGATGTCCCGCAGGAGGTCCGAGCGGACCCCGGTTCCACTCTACGACTGCGGGTAAGAGCTCGGCGACGACCACTCTCGCGCCCGGGGGAAGAGAATCGAGCGTCGCACGTAGCGTAAAGCCCATGCCGAGGCCGCCGACCAGCACCGAGGGCTGCTCCAGCGTCCGCGCCCGCCGGCAGCCAAACGTGGCCAGCGCCTCTTCCGAGCCGTGCATGCGACTCGACATAAGGCTCTTACCGTTGGCCAGGATGATGTACTCGTTGTCGCGACGGACCAGCTTTATGTCGGTACCGTCTCGAGTGATGGTCTCGCCGAGTAACTCCAGAGGCTTCACGAGTGTAATCTCACAGCAGAGGCGGGCCAGAACTGAAGCGCAAATCAGCGACTTACGGCTCTGACCCTGCCCACCTCATGCACAAAAACGGGCGTCTCTGCGGAAGGACAATCGGCAATTCCTTTGGAGTCACAACCCCTTTTCGGCAAGCTCAAAGGCGCGCAGGACGGCGCGGGCCTTGTTCTGGCACTCGTCGTATTCGCGGGCGGGGACGGAATCCGCCACGATGCCGGCGCCAGCTTGCAGGTAGGCCATTTTGTCCTTAATCAGAACTGTGCGGATGACAATGCAGGAATTGAGATTGCCGGAAAAGTCTTGATACAGCACTGCGCCGCCGTAGAGACCGCGGCGGGTGGGTTCAAGTTCGTCGATGATTTCCATGGCTCGGACTTTAGGCGCTCCGGTGAGTGTGCCGGCAGGGAAGCAGGCGGCGAGCGCGGCATAACTATCCGCGTCCGGGCGCAATTGACCTGTGATCTGGGAGACCAGGTGCATGACGTGCGAGTAGCGCTCGACGAACATAATGTCCGTTGGCCGCACCGAGGAGAACGCCGAAACGCGCCCAACGTCGTTGCGTCCCAGGTCCACCAGCATAATGTGCTCGGCGCACTCCTTCGCGTCCGAGCGCAGTTCCTCTTCTAGGCGCTTATCCTCTTCCTCTGTCTTCCCGCGGGGGCGCGTGCCGGCAATCGGCCGATACTCCACATGGCGGCCTGCGACTTTTACCAGCATTTCGGGCGAGGAACCGAGCACGGTGGATTCCCCGATGCGCAGGTAATACATGTAGGGCGAAGGATTGACGGCGCGCAAGGCTCGGTAAACATCGAAGGCGGGAACGCGCACGGGGACTTCCATGCGCTGCGAAAGCACCACTTGGAAAATGTCTCCGGCGCGGATGTATTCCTTCGAGCGCTCGACCATCGCCTCATAGCGCGGCCTCGTCATGTTCGGACGGACGCGCAGCGGACCCTGCGGCCGGCGGACGCGCGGCAGTTGGAGCGGCCGGCGCAAGCGGGCTTCCAAATGATCAAGGTGGCGGCACGCCGCATCGTACTTTGCCCGCAGACTTCCCTTCCCTTCTTCCGTCAGCACGTTCGAGATCAGAAACAGCCGGTGCTGTACGTGGTCGAAGGCCAGGACGTTCGAAAAATACATGAAAACCGCGTCGTCCAAATCAACATCCGCGGCGACACGCGGCGGCAGGCGCTCCAGCATGCGCACGGCTTCATAAGAAAGATAACCCACCGCGCCGGCAGTGAAGGGCGGCAGGCCGGGTATCTCCACGGAATGGTAGCGCGCGCCCAGATGGCGCAGGAACTCGAAGACGTTGCCCGTCTCCTCCTGTAGCGGCGGCCTCCAACCGCCGACTCGCGGGGTCGATTTCTGATCGACGCCTCGGCGGTCGGGGACCGCCGCTACAGCCTCGCCGCGCCTGACGGTAATGCGGTCACCGCGGCAAGAAACGATTTGAAAGGGGTCAACGCCGAAGAATGTATAGCGGCCCACGCGCTCGCCGCCCTCGACGCTTTCAAGCAGGAAACTGTGCGGGTGCAAATTCGAGCCGCGCCCATGCTGCGGGGAAAGACTGAGGAAGGCGGAGACAGGACTCAGCAGGTCCGCCACGATGGTGCGATAGACGGGGACGACATTGCCTTGGCTTGCGAGCCGTTTGAATTCTGCGAAATTGGGAAGAGAGGTCGTCATGGGATTAAGAACAAGTCAAAAGGCAGAACGCAAAAGTCAAAAGGCAAAAGTTCGGAAGCACGCCGAACACCCAACGAATCGCCTTAAAATCGCGAGTCGAAAAAGGAACTATTTTCGCCCTTCAATTCTCAACCTTCAACCTCTGCCTTTTACCCTTTACCATTTATCTCTTACCCTTTAACCTTGGACGCTCGATCTTCAACTTCAAACTTCTTCGACCACTTTTGCCTTTTGACTTTTGCGTTTTGACTTTTGACTTGCTTTTCCGGGTGCAGCAAACCCGCACAAAAAAGGCTACCCTCCCCCCGAATGATCCAGCGCCGAGCGCACGGCTTGTTCCATCAAGGCGCGGGGAGCGGAGAGGCCAGTCCAAATTTCGAACTGTCGCGCGCCCTGCGCCACCAGCATTTCCAAGCCGGAAATGGTGGTCAGTCCGCGCCCGCGGGCTTCGTTGAGGAAGCGTGTGCCGAGGGGGAAATAAACCATGTCAAAGACCACCCGCACACGGAGGCGCGCCAAGTCGATGGGAGCGCTGTCAACGTGCGGGTACATTCCCACGGGTGTGGCGTTGATGACCGCGTCAACTTCCAGGCTCTCGGCGTTATTCCAGGGCACCACCTGTGCCGCCACTCCGCGCGCCAAGGCTCGCGCCGTTGAGTCGCGCCGCGCGGTAATGATCACCTCCGCGCCTTCCGCCCGCACGGCGTAGGCGGCCGCTCGCGCCGCACCCCCCGCGCCGAGAATCAGGATGCGGCTGCCCGCCAGTCGCAAGCGCTTGGTGAGGACTTCCACCACGGCGGCGGCGTCGGTATTCCATCCCAGCCAGCGGCCACGCTGCAACGCCACGGTATTGCACGCGCCGATGCGATTCGCCAGCGGGTCCACCCAATCGAGGGCGCGCAGAATGGCGCGCTTGAAAGGCATGGTCACGGCAAATCCTTGTAGTCCCACCCCGCGCGCGAAAGCGAGAAAATCCGACAACTTGCTGGTTTGGCAAGGCAGGAAGACCGCGTTCACGTGCTTGGCCTGAAAGGCGGCGTTCTGCATGGCCGGCGATAGGGACATGGAAGCGTGCGAACCGAGGACTCCGTAAAGTTGCGTGCGGCCTTCAAGGCGTTCCACCCGGTAAACCGAACGCATGACTTCCGCAGGAAATTGCCCCGACGCGGCGGGAGAATGGTCGAGCGGCGCCGCGTAGGTGAATGCCGATCCCCACAGCAGGGAGAGCAGCCGCGCGGGAATCCCCGACGCTCCCATGGCCAAGGCCACCAACTTCGGGGTGCCGCGCCGATGGGCTTTGAGCAATCGCTGAATTTGCAAGTTGTCGCGAAGATAGCGCGCCTGCGTGGCGATTTTCACCACCTGCACCGGCAGACGGACCAGGCGGCGATAAACCGGAGCCAGTGGAAGAGTTTTTTGAAAGTCATGGTAGGAAACAATAATCTTGGCCGGCCGGAGTGCCCGCAGCAGGGCCACGCCACCCTTCTGCACCGATTCGATCTCGACGTCAACCCATTGGCAACCGGCCCGCACGGCCGCGGCGAGAATGGCCGACTGATCGGCCAGCGTCCCCGTCATCATGCCTCCCGCCGCCGCCATTCGACACGTGGCAATGGTCTGGGGAAAATGCAGGCGCATGAGCATCTGGTGGAGCTGCAATTCAAATTGCGAATAGTCCTGGAGGTAATCGAGGCGCAACTCATAGCCCACAGGCACACCGACAACATGGATGGCAAGCGCCTCCATCGCGTTCAAGGTGGGCGCTGCCAAAGTGACAAAGATGCGCGGTGAGCTCGGCTTGGCCAAAATCAGGTCCTCAATCCCGGGAATTCCCCGGCTCAACCTCTTGAATATAAAGGTTTTGGTGGTAGAAAGGCAAGGAATATGGCTCGCGTGCCAATTCAAGGCCCAGAGGAAAACGCGAGTCGGCCCCGAACACTTTCTGTAACCAATTACAATTAAAGGACTAAGGTTTCAGAGGAGCTTAGCGTTTATTGCACCCGGCTCGCCGGTTCGGTGCCGGGTGGCGGTGGGGGGGGAACCATCAGACCAAGACCTTGCAGAAGCAGGACGGTGCGTTGCGCCGCGCCTCGCCAGACAAGTTGGCAACCTTCGCCCTGGCAATTCTGCACGTAAACATCCCCGCCGGAATACTCCAAGCTGCAATTCTTGAATTTGCAATTTACATAGACACCTTCGTCCAAAATCACGTGCTGATTCTCGAAGACCTGGTTCTCATACCGATTCATAGGTTCACCCGGGCCGCATGCCGGCGCAAAGAATCCTACGCCTTCCGGCGCCGCAATCGCGGGCGGGGGAGCCGAGAGGTTGCTCACCCGCTGGAAGCGCCCCGATGAGGCTACCATCCACGCCACAAGGATGCAAGCAGGCCGAACTGGGACGTGTTGACCCTATCGCTCTGCACGCCGTCACGCCGGAAGAGGTCGAAAAATGAGGCCAGCGTCGCACGGTTCTGCCGAGTCCACCTGATCCCCTTTAGATAAAGTTTACAGGTCACAGTCGGCAGTTAACAGACAGGGCATTCTGATGTTTTTAGCTGTGAACTGTAAACGCTGAACTGTAAACTGTTCGTGGGATCTGCCTCGACCACATCGAGAGGAGTTCATAGTTGACAGTCGATAGCTAACAGTCAGGGCGTTCTTGATTCTTACTGGCCAGCGGTTCTTACTGTAAACTGTGAACTGTCGACTGTCGACTGCCCTCATGATCTACCTCGACCACAACGCGACGACGCCGATTCTGCCCGAGGTGCTGGAAGCGATGATGCCGTACCTTACGACGGAATGGGGCAATCCGTCGAGCGCGTACAAATTCGGCGCAAAACTCAAGTCGGTCGTCGAAACGGCCCGCGAACAGGTGGCGGAGCTGATTGGAGCGCCCTCGCGGGACGTGATTTTTACCTCGTGCGGGACAGAGAGTAACAATACCGCCATCGCGGCGGCGCTGAAGGCAAACCCCACCAAGCGGCACATCGTAACATCCCAGGTGGAACATTCCTCGGTGCTGAATTATTGCATGGCGCTGGAACGGGGCGGATTAGGTCGTAGCGGCGGGTTTATCCCGCCAGATTGTAGCGTCGATCTCCGATCGACGTTCGGCGGTCGGAGACCGCCGCTACAGCCAAATGGCGGGGTAAACCCGCCGCTACGAGAACCACGCTACCGCGTTACCTACTTGCCGGTTGACCGCGAGGGCTTATTGAATTTGGCTGACCTCGAAGCTGCCATCACGGATGAGACCGCCGTGGTGTCGCTGATGTGGGCGAACAACGAAACGGGCGTGCTGTTCCCTGTCGAGTCAATCGCGGAAATTTGCCGGTCGCGAGGCGTGCTGTATCACTGCGGCGCTGTCCAAGCAGCGGGCAAGGTGGAAATTGACGTGCGAAAGATTCCGGCGGACTACCTTTCGCTGACGGGCCACAAGTTTCATGCGCCGGAAGGAATTGGCGCGTGAAACCCTTCCTGGTAGGTTATGCCGCGCTGCCGACTAATCTTCTAGGCTGGGCTAGGCGGGACACCAAGGCGGATGGCTAATTGTGCCAAGCCAATCCCATTCAGATACCATAAACCCATTGCGCGTGCATAACTTTTGGCGGATGGATGAAAATCGGATGTAGTCCAGAACGCAAAGACAAATGGAGCAAGGTGAGCCCTCCGATAAGTTAAGTTGTCCCCCGGGTCCGCCGCCCTGCGCAGCGCTCCACCGACAAAACAACGAAGATCGTTTTCCGAAATGAGATTATCGCGCGAGTATAGTTTTGCCTGACCAACAACCGAAACTCTTGCGCCCGCCGGAGCTGGACCCTTGTCCGCAGAAAACGATAGGTCCCGTGCCACAAAGTCCACGCCGCCGTCTCCAGGGCGTCCTGTCACTGCACTGGTACCTCCCATTGACTTTAGAACTTCTGCACAAAAGGCCTCAAATTCCTGGGAATTCTTATTCAGCAAAATGGTTAAAAAACTAGAAGCAGGGCTTTCAATGGTCTTTAGATAGCTCGTGCGCTCATCAAGGGAGAGCTTAAAGGTCGGCTCAACTCCGTCCTCAAGGGACTCCGTGCTGATTCTCTCAAGTGAGGAGATGATGCGGGGAAGCAGTGATTCCGCGATTTCGGCCCTTTCTTCAGGGGATTTCGAAGGCATTCTAACGCCTAATATCTCGATATTTACATCTATCAGCGGCCGGAAGGCCGAGTTGCTCGCGTCCCTCGACAACCACAACGCTATCGTGTCAGGACTTATGGTTCCCATTGGAATCCACCAAGAGACGATCACGGTCGAGCAGTACCAGATTGACTCGATCCCGCAATGCCTGGACTGCACCAAGCTGATCAGTTGTGAAGGAGCGCAAAACGTCTGGACTAAGTGCCGCGAGAATCCTTTCGGCATCTAAGACTGCGGGCAGCCATTCTTGTGGGTGTTCAGCTTCGAATCTGGCTTGAGCTTTAGTAAGGGAACCGCCGGGAGAACGGAACACAGCCATGGCGGTCCGATCATCAAGGATAGTTCCGAACTCTCTGACGCTCTTGGCCTCAGGGAGTTTGCGCTCGCCAAGCTCTCCGTTCTCCGCCGGCTCACCCACCATCCAGCCGTAAAATTCTCGTAATGCAGGCGCGTTCGTAAACCGGCGCTCTTCGTCCTTCCAGCCCAGCCAGTCACGCACGTTGCTGCGCTTGAAAACTTCTTCAAAGTAACTGTAGCGGTTTGGTTGCGCATACTCCCCGTATTCTTCGTCGGCTCGCATTTGCTCAAGAGTGAGATAGGATCTCCAAAGCTGATTTGCGGACCGCGTTGCAAGGCCCAAACTTTGGGCAACCTCTTGAGGTGACATTCCCCCTTCCCGCAAAGTGAATACGGCCCGAGCCTTTTGATACGCCCCCCATTCTTTGATACCTGAGACATGCCTCAGACCAGGAAGAATCCACTTGGCATTATCTGGCGCAACCTGATCATCCAGTATAAGAACTTGGAGCTTGTTGAAGTTCTCGAGTTGTTCGTTGCTAAATGTCTCTTTGCCTGATTCGTGAAGCTCTAGTAGCCATCGCAGAGCCGCGAGCCTTCTGTTTCCTTCAATGGTTACGTATTTCTGATTTGTATTCGGATCACCTCGCCACTTACGAACTACGATCCTGTCCATTGGGAGGAACCCTAGCAGGCTGATGATGAAGTCGTCGGGCTCGACGTAGCGGCGGGTTTACCCCGCCATTTCTCGATTGCATTGATTACCCGATGGCGGCATAAAGCCGCCACTACGTCCTTTTCCATCAGCTAGATTCTTTATCGTGGCGCGTAGCTCAGCAGCATCGAAACGAGAAGTCTTCATTTTCTCGAATGCCTGCTGCTGAACGCGTGGCGCACTTGCCGCCGCGCGCACTCTTTGCAAACCAGTCGCATCTTCGGAATGTTCAATCAAAGGGGCGCGCCGCCAAGAAGAGTTCCCGGCCATCCGTAATGACACCCTGGCCCTAAAATGTGCCGCCGTGCAGCACGGCCCATGCTTCCTGAATTTCTTGGGCTGAACAGCCTGAATGTGGGTAGAATTGGGGAATGGGCAGCGATAACCAAAATCCGGAAGTAGTACTCAAGCGTCTCGGCAAAGTCCACTGGAGCAAAGCTGCGGATGCTTTCCTCGTTGAGACTGAACTCGGGGCAATATTGCAACTCTGCCCGAATTCAGACGACGACATCGGAGCCGGAGTTCACATCGACGAAATCAATGTACCAAAAGATCTCCGAGGAAACAGGCGGGCTACGAAAGCGATGATTGCGCTTTGCCGGTTAGCAGATGAATTCAACTTCAAGTTGAAAGGCGGGCCGGTCGGCTGGGACGATGACCCATGGGGCGAGAAGTTCGTCGCGTGGGTAACTCGGCTTGGTTTTAGGCGTGACCCCTGTCCGCCTACCAAAGTGCATGACCGGACTGCCTTCTACGCGCGTAGGCTGCCCCGGCCTTTTAAGGAAAATCTTCGTCGCTTATGAAGAAGCCCACGCTTGCTCCAAGGCGATTGTCTCACTGGCCTTATTGTGCATGGCCGCGACGAAGTCGTAGCTGGTGAACTTCGTTCGCCTTGCGATGGACTCAAATGAAGGATGGGCAATCTTCGATTCGAACTCCCTCTTGCGTGCCGCCGGAGCTACCACCCTGAACGCGGAATTGAACGCATCGAACCACACAAACTTCAGAAACGCACTGTTCATGTCGGTTGTATTCTCGACCTCTATAAACTCCGACGGAAAATTCCGTTGGCTGAACCAGATCACATCCACCGCAGCGGCATTGTGCACGATCTCAGGGTAGGTGAAGGGATAGATATCTTCGAGCGTAATCAAACGTCCCAGCGGCTTGCCTAAAAAGGCTTTCCCGCGGTCCTGTTTTGGCACAAAGGTTTGTAGTTTCCTTAAATTGCCCAATTCCACCAGGAGCCCTTGGTAATAAGTGTGATCGCTTTCGGGTTTTGGCTTCTGCGTGAGGTCGGCTGGGAGCTTGTCTTTGGCTTCCAACAAGCCCCACAGACCTGGACGGATTCGGAAGAAATACTTCGGGTTTTGGACGATGCGGTTTATCGACTTGAAAGGGGTCTTTGTTTCTCACTTCACCCCTGTGATTTTCAGTGCCTGTTTGTAGAGTTGGCCGAGTGTCGCAAAACCGCCACTTGCTCGCATCGCTTCGACAACCGCTTCGCGCTGGTTCATGCGGCGGAGATTATCATGCGGCTTGCCCTTAGTCTATAATTCCTTTAATACTCCCGGGTGGGGGCATGGCCTGAGTGGAGATGTAGAACAGCACTATCGCGCGTTCGGCATTCGACAGAGCCCCTATGGCACGCCTCGCATCCAACGCACACGAGAATAAAATGGCGGGATGAACCCGCCGCTACGAAGACGACGCGATAACTACTCCGGGAGTATGGCGGGGTAAACCCGCCGCTACCTCCAGGGAGGAACGTACTTGCCTGGTGGGGCTACAGCCCTTTTCCAATCAAACATCCATGAACCTGAATACGGCCAATCACGGGGGTCTTTCACCAGTCCTTTCCGAACTGGATTGTCGAAAATGTACCACGCAACCGCATCATGATTGTCCTCCTCTCGCAGGATATGATCATGGGAGCTCTTCTCCCAAAGATTTCGAATGCCGATATCGCGAGCTTGTGCTGTCGCCACGCCCTTGAAGTCATGAAGCAACACGATAAGGTCCGAGTTGCCGGAAAGACCAACCAGTTCGAGGTGCGCGTGGTCCGGCATGAAGCAATAGGCGTAGACGTCGAACGAGCAGGAGCAGCATTTGGCCCGCAAAAAATTAAGCAGTATCTCCACCAATTCGCTCCGCGAAAACAGAAGCTGACGCGCCTCTGTGCACGCCGTAACGAAATACCAATTATGCCCCACGTAGCGGGAGCGCGGCAGGCGGTTAGGCTTACGAACAAAATAGGACGATGTCATCGCGAGATTGTAGCACCGTAGCGGCGGGTTTACCCCGCCATGTTGGGATTATTTCTTGCCGGTGAGTGTGATACGGCCAAATGGGGTATTGAAAACGCCCTTTTTGTTGACCCTGTAAAGGCCATTAAAGCAGGTCTTGTTTAGATAGATAAACCTGGCTGCGCGGGCCACGTCGGGAAGCAATTCCGGGCACATCGCCCTGATCTTGTAAAACTCCAGCTCGCTTACGGTCATTTTGCCGAGCCGTTCAATTACCGCTCGGGGACGGTCTCGGACAGTCTTGTAGCAGTGAATCAGCTCAACGTTGGAGTCAGTCAAAACGGCGTCCGAGGGGCAAAGGCTAAAGGAAAAAGCGCCTCCCCCCAAGAAAGGCTCAAAGTAGCGACCGAAGTTTTTTGGGACACACTGGTGCAGCACGGGTAAGAGGTGGGACTTACCCCCGGCCCACTTGAGGAATGGCTTCGGTCTTAAGTCGTCGTCTCTCCAGTTGAATAGGTAAGTCTGCTGAGGCGTGTTGTGCAAGTCCTGTGTTATTTGGTCCAAATCAATCACCCGTGAGGATTAGCGCCTCTGCGTAGCTGGGCGCCAACGAGGGCTTCCTGTTTCCTTTGTTGCTGCAGGATGATATCGACAGAAAAGAACCCCTCCATGAGCCCTAGATATAGTATACCGTCAGTGCCCATGCCACAAGATCCTGTGCAAATCGGTAAATAAGCAGACCCCGACATTGTACATGAAGTGAGCGCTTCGGCAAAGAGTTAGGGAACGCGGCCGCAACTGGAAGTGCTGGTGTCAATTTGGATTGGGCACTCACCGTTGCTGGCGCTGGCGTAAAGCTTGTAGAGGGGGTGATTGCCTCGGGGGTTGCGTTTCTGGAGCAGGTAGGCCCAAACGTCCTCGGTGGAGAAAAATTCAATGGGATTCGAAACCCAGACGCGAGGCAAGTCAGGATGCCGCCGCAATCCGTTGCGCGTTTCACGGGCCGCCATGGTTTGGGCGCGGGTGGAGCTTTCGGCGCGGCGCGCGCCGAGGTGCAAGATGGCCTCTCCCCAATGGCCCACACGCTGCTTCACCAGGGCATTGACGGGATCAATCTTCATCCGCTGTGTACACCAGCGGAAGGTACGGTTGGGGGGCGGGTAGCCCCGTCCAATGATGTTGACCCAAAAGGATTCTTCGATGAGTGGCTTGAGCAGGTTGGCGTCGATATTGAGGTTGTTCTGCTCGGAGCACTTCCGCATGCGGTCCAGCGTGCCTTCGATCATTTCGGCGATGGCGGGAATCGGAAATACGGTAGACAGTATACGGTAGACGGTAGACGGGGCGACAAATACAGCAGACAGTAGACGGGGCGGAAAACCTGTCCGGCCGCATTGGATGGGACAGCATCGAAAATTAGCGACGCCAGCATGGTGCTGTCCTTGCCGCCGCTAAACCCGACCAGCCAGGGCCGCTCGTCTTCCAGATAGAGTTGTTGGAGAGATGCTTTGATCTCCTGAAACATCCTTGCTCCCGTCGCGGGGAGTGTGCACGCCCCGGCTTTTATTTTCAAGTATTGTCTTTATGATATCACCACTGGAACATGGCGGAATAACGCAGACCTGTTTCGCAGGTCTGCGGGACGTCCCCTCTTGGCAGCGAAGAGCCGCGGACCTACGAAACAGACGCGCTACGATTGCCTTTTGATGGTTGTCATTGCTCTTTCCATACAAATACCGCAAATCTTAAGGACGGGCGCCTTCCCCCAAGTCCGGGCGCGTGAGTCTAGGGAAGAACCGCGGACAAGAGCGGAGTGCTAGCAAACTCAAAGAACTCATTTCGCGGGTGGAGCATAAAACGGGATAGCCTTCGTGGCCTCGGCGTAGTAGATGATCAGACCGCCGAGGTTGTAGGCGAGCTTCGCTATGCCGCCCCTGGCATGCAGACTCCAGCCGCGAAAGACCCCGGAGGAGTCGCCGCCGGGACTACTGGCATTGAGCCTCGGCGGCGCGTTGGCGGTGAGTGACCATCAACCCGGGGCCTCAGCCGATTGGCGAGCCGATCGCCTCGCCCGAGACGACAATCTCCACACGGCGGTTCTTGCTGCGGCCGGCGGCGGTATCGTTGCCCGCTACTGGGTTGGCCTGCCCCAACCCTTTCGAAGTGACGGAATCGGCGCTAAGTCCCTGGCCGATCAAATAGGTTTCCACAGCCTCGGCCCGCTGTTCGGAGAGTTTCTGGTTGGTCTCCTCGCTGCCGGTGGAGTCCGTGTAACCCTCAATGGTCAATTTCAGTCCTGGATGTGACATGATGATGCCCGAAAGCCTTGACAGGTCTTCGCGCGCGGTCTGCGCCAGGTCGTACTTGCCGGTGGCAAAGAGAATGTCGGCCATGGTGGCCACCAGCCCCCGCGGCGTGTCGACAGTTTTGAGCACGGAGTTGAGCTGGCGGAGCAACTGGGCCCGCAGGTCGGCGGCGGCCTTGCGGGCCTGCTCTGCCTGCGCCTGGGCAGCCGCTTCCTTCGCCTTCAAGGCGTCGGCTTCCGCTTTGGCCTTGGCGGCAGCGGCGTCAGCCTCCGCCTGCATCTGGGCCTGTTTCGCGGCGGCGAGCTCCGCCTGGCGTTGGGCTTCCGCATCGGCTTGCTGCTTGGCTTCCGCTGCCGCTGCGGCTGCCTTGGCTTCGGCTTCGGCCTTAGCCTTCGCGGCAGCAGCCTCTCGCTCATTCGTAATGCGCTCCTGCTCCTGGCGTTGTACCGTTAGAATCCGGGCGTCTTCCGAGAATTGCACCGTCTGCCGCGCCGTCGATATGATTCCCTTCTTGTTGGCCTTGGTCGCCAACAGATTCTCCGCCATCTTCAGACTGCCTTCGGCCTTGGCAAGAATGTCGGGAGCATACTTGTCGGCCCCGCGCGATTTGGCGATATCCACCGCGTTGCGAGCTTCATACATTTCCAAAGGGACATTCTTCAGATCAACCGATAGCGCCAGGGGGTTCCCCATCTTTTGATACTGGGTGCGCTTCATGAGTTTGTAGTCGTTGATCATGAAGATTTTCCCCTTCGTACCCTTCTGAGGGTCGTTCTCGAGGACAACCAGTTCGCCGGGATACCGTACTGAAAAGTACGGCTCGGAGGTGACAAAGAGGGAAAACGTCTGCAACTGCGTCGTGGCCTTCAGATTGCCCTCTCCATTGTTGTTGATGAGGACTTCACCGAGGTTGCTGGTTCTGCCTTCCGTCGACACAGCCCACAGGACATAGGTTAGAAACTCGGCGCTCAGAGTCCCTGGCTGCGCCAGTCCTTTGACATTGACCTCAATATTCGTTATGCCTGGCTTCGCCTCGACCTTGGCTTGGCCGGAGGCTTGCGGCATCACGTCGGTACCTTTAAGATCTACATTCGTGCTCTTGCCTACCTGATAGCCGATCGCCGTGACGGACTTGCTGATGACATCGGAAGCTGGTAGCTCCGGTTGTGATTGAGCAGCCACGGGCCCTGCAGAAAGGCAGAGCGACACAAATGGCAGCAACATCATGCAAACGCGTTTCATGATTTTCTCCTTCTCTTCCGCTCCGAGATTCTGTAGCGCAAGGTCCGGCTCCTTGGATGTCGGTCTTGATCACATCCGTCGGTTGGATGCCGGGCTCTTACCGCGTTGTGGTGACGGCGGAAACCAACACGAACATGGAATTTGTAGCGTTGGGTCAGCTTCAAGTCAAATGCCAGCATTGACCGTTAATCCAGGATTTCCGTTTTGGCCTCCTCCGCCACCTCAGCATACGCCCGACCGGCTCGTTCGCAACCACAATCTTGCAGTCGGGACGCCGGACGAGCTCTCCTGGAGCCGACAGGCCCCTTTCGAGATGGAGTCAACCAGCACCTTGACCCGTGTCCCCGTGATCTCTCGGATATTTCGCCCTCTCCCTTGCCCGTTCCCGAGATCCTCCCGACCGGGAGGGGACTCGAACCTGCTGGCAAGGGCAGGTGCAGCCTTTGGGCGCATCCGCCACTTCGGTTTCCTTGCCGCTCGCGGTCGCGCTCGACTTGCGCAATCTCTCTTCGCTATCCATTTACGGGAAGCTAGCCGTCAACTGGGGCAGTGCATTGTGGCCGGCTGGATTCTGGCTTGGAAGGGGCGTTTATCGTTCCCAATCCGGCGAAGTGCCCACTCAGCATAGTTTCCGAGTGCGGCACACGGGAAAATGCGCCGGGCTGACGAATCGGGAGAGGATACTGGGTAGGCTGGCTGGGAAAAAGCACTGGCACTCGGGTGAACCCGCTTGTTCGTATCGCCGGGACCTTTTTGTCGAAATTGTAGTTCTTGCTTTCTCAGCCGAACCCGGTCAGATCCGGCCTTGCCGCCAAAAGTGCTGGGGGATTACATAGCCCATCTCCATTGATAGTGCCTGTGCCAGCAAACAGCCCAGAACCGTAAACCCCATGATGCCGACGGCCACGAGCGGGACCTGCGGAAGCTTGCGCAGGGCCAATCCCTGCGCAAACCTACCCATGGCCCAAATGCCCAGGACGCCCGTCACGTTGGCGTAAAATAGCGCGTAGGCCAGCATACGCAGCAGTTCCCGGACGCCCACGGCCTGATTCCCCGCGATCATGATCAGTACGGCCATTTCTTTGCGAATATCCGATCCACTCCAGCACGACGTCGTGGTTACGGAAGATCCCCACATCCGGCATGTTCACGTCATGGTTAGAGGCCAAGTGGTAAGGCTCGTTCAGTTTCAGGCGCTCGAAAGAGCCCTGGCCAAACACCTCGATCATCCCCGTGTCCCAAACCAGATTACGCTCAAAGACCGCTGTGGGAGGGAATCCCTTGAAGAATTCGGGGTTCAGGGTACTGGGGAGATCATTGCGATAGCGAAATCCCTCCATGAAGTCGCGCTTCTGCGCCGCGGCGAATGGCGCCGTGGCGCCGTCCGCTTCCGCCTGGGCAACGTTCTTCCACATGACCTCTCCGCCCGCCAGCCCGCGAGTATACTCCCCCGTTAAGCGCTGGCGGCGCATGATCTCGCCCTTGGTGTTGGCGGTGTTGTAATCCACGGAAAACCGGTAAGTGCGGGGGCCGTTGTCCTTCACGGCCGTTCCCTGCGGCAGGTTCCATGTTTGCGCAGGCAAGGATTGGGCAAGCAGGGATTGGCCAAAAAGACCGAACACTGCTCCTAAGACAAGGCTTCCGACAACGGAAACTGATTGAGTTCTGTTTAGCATTGGGTGATACCTCCTAGCGCGGAGTCTGCCATTGGTAGGAAAAGGGGGCATCTCCTAAGCGACGAAAGGCAACAATTCCCGACCGGAGGTCATGAGACCTGGACGAGCTGTTCCGGCGAATTCTGCCTAAATCAACGCTGGCTTTCGATGGACCCAAGCAGAGCCTCTCCTGCGTGGGCAGGCCGGCTCCGGACGAGCAGTCGCACTCGGAAGTTTCTCCCCGGTTGCTCGCGGAGGAGTTTATTCGCTCGCCTGGAGGCGAGTTACGACCGCTCAGAGAGGTCCGGTGCAAGTGGGCATTCGGCCTGGGAAGTCATCTCGGAGAATGGCTGCCTGTCAAGATCGACCCTGTGTAACGCCGTAGCGTTTACTGATTTCCAGCCACTTCGTCGTATAGCCAAACCGTAGATGTGGTCTGCGCTGCAATCTTTGAGGGTCTGGTGCGGGCGGCCCATTCGAAATGTACAGGGAAAGGCTTGGCTTTTCCGTGGCGGGAGAACACCCACCAATCCCCTCCGCGCCGCCTGCCCCGATTCATCAGGGCAGGCGGCGCGGAGGGGGAGAAAATGGGCAAGCGGGGCCGGAAAGGCGGGAGCCTTTCCGCGGAGCAGGCGGCGAAGCCGCTGATCGCGCGAAATTAAGACAATGTGCGAAAAGCTTCACCTGATATGTAGAAACTCCAGGCACGGGCAGGATGCTCGTGCTATAGCGGGCGAGACGCTATTGGACTTGGGCCTAGCCCCAATACTGTTCAGTTAGCGGGCGTTTTCATGTGCACGTGCGCGAAGCGTCTTGGACTGCGGTAGCAGCAGCTACCGCCTTTTTTCCCGCACTCCTTGCGCCTTTGTCGCATGAACCGACGGCGGAAAGCGGTAGCTGCTGCTACCGCAGTCCATCAAAGCGGGCAGGATGCCCGCACTCCCACCGTTGCGTCGGGCCGCTGTCCGATGTATGTTATCGGGCGGACGGGACTCGACATGCGAAATCCCGCTCAAATCCAAAACCTGCTTTTCCAGGAGCAATAGCTATGCGTTCTCTTGCGGTGCGTTGGTTGGTTTTTGCGGGCCTCGTTTGCACAATTTCGCTGGTTGCACGGAGAACGGCGGGGCAGTCCTCAACCCCATGGCCGCCGGATGCTTCCCAACACAAACTGTACATGATCGGGAATGCGCACATCGACATTCCTTGGCTCTGGCCATGGTCGGAATCAATGGGGGTCGGGTTGAGCACGTTTCGTGCGGCGCTTGACCGCATGAACGAATTCCCGGATTTCAAATTCACCGCCAGTTCCGCGCAGTTGTATGAGTGGGCTGCGTCCGCCGACCCCAACCTGATCGCGGAGATTCGCAAACGTGTGGCGGAGGGCCGATGGGACGTGGTCGGCGGTTGGTGGATCGAACCTGATATCAATATCCCCAACGGCGAGTCGCTGCTTCGTCATGGGCTCTACAGTCAGCGGCTCTTCCAGCAATTGGTAGGGCGAACGGCGCGGGTGGGCTTCAATCCTGACTCGTTTGGCCATACCGGCACGCTGCCCCAGATTCTGAAGCTCGAGGGAATGCACGGTTACGTGTTTATGCGCCCCGCAGCCAATGAAAAGAAGTTGCCCGCCGATGTGTTCTGGTGGCAGGGAGCGGACGGAACGCGCGTCATGACCTATCGAATTCCTTACAGCTATGGAATCGAGGACGAAATCCAGCAGGCCATGCACGCCATCGTGACCAAGCTCCAGGAACCCACGAAAGACATGATGCTCTTCTACGGCGCGGGGGATCATGGTGGGGGACCCGCCAAGCAAACCATCCAGGCAATCCTGGATGCCCAGAAGCAGCCCGGGGCGCCCAAGATTCTATTCAGCACTCCCGACAGCTACTTTGACGATATCTTGAAGAACAAGCCCGAGGATTTTCCGGTGGTGGACGACGATTTGCAGCACCACTCAGTAGGGTGCTACACCGCGGTGTCAGAAATTAAGAAGGATAATCGCACAGCGGAAGCCGCCTTGATGACAGGTGAGAAAATGGCCGAATTGGCCAACGTGTTGGTCGGGTTCCCATACCCCAAGAGCGATTTCGCCGCTTCCTGGAAGAAAGTGCTTTTGATGCAATTCCACGACAGCATGGCGGGGACGGCGCTTCCGGAACATTACCTCGTATCCCACAATGCCTACGGATTCGCCAAGGAAGTGGCGAATCAAGCCATCTACCGCGCGACGGAAAAGATTGCGTGGCAGATTCCCACCACTGATCCGAATTCGGAGTACCTGGTAGTTTTCAATCCGCACGCCTGGGCGGCGAACTTGAACGTTCAATACGATTTGGGCTGGGGCAATGAATACGGCGAGGGGACGAAAAACGACTCACGGCTGGAAGATGAGAAGGGCAACGCCCTTCCGCATCAGTGGACGGCGGGCCAGACGGTGGTGGGCGACCGGAAAGGGTTGGTGTTCCAAGCGCCCGTACCGGCATTCGGCTACCGGCAGTTTCGTTTGCATAAAGTTGAGCCCGGCGCTGCACCTTCCTCGAGCGTACAGGCCACCGAGAAGGGCCTCGAAAATGAACATCTCCGCGTGACCTTTGCCGAGGATGGAACGATTTCGATCTACGACAAAGACGCCGGAGCGGAGGTGTTTCGCGGGAATGCCGGCGGAGCGCACGGCGTCGTTATCGACGATCACAGCGATACCTGGAGCCACGACGTTGTGTCCTATACGAAGGAAATCGGGGCGTTCGGCAGCGCGAGTTTCCGCGTGCTGGAGAATGGTCCGGTGCGCGCCACCGTGCGCGTGCGGACCAGCTACGGCGATTCAAAAATGACCACGGACTGGACCCTTTACGCCGGCGCGCACACGCTCGGAATGGACGTCTCTCTGGATTGGCACGAGCACCAGAAGATCCTGAAATTCTCGTTCCCCGTGAACGTGGAGAACCCGGTACCCACTTATGAAATCGCTTACGGTTTCAAGGTGCGCAAGGCGAATGGCGCCGAAGATCCGGGGCAGAGGTGGATTGACCTTTCCGGCGATCGGAGTGGCAAGACTTACGGCCTGACCGTCCTGAACGACGCTAAGTATGGTTACAGCGTGCAGGACAACGATATGCGGATTTCCATCGTGCGCGGCGCGGCGTACGCGCAGCACCGGCCCCGCCAGCTTGAGCCGAACGGTGAGTACATTTGGCAGGATCAGGGCATTCAGACCTTCCGCATGGAGCTGGTGCCCCACACGGGGGCATGGCAGCACGCCGGGATCGTCCGCATGGCGGAGGAATTGACCGCGCCCGTGCCGGTCCTATACCAGGGAATTCATAAGGGCACACGCGCGCAGTCGGGTTCTTTCCTCTCCGTGGATGTTGCCGACGTCGTTGTGTCAGACATCAAGCAGGCCGAGGATGGGAATGACCTCATCATCCGGTGCTATGAGACGGCGGGCCATGCAACCAAGGCCACTCTGGATTTGGGTCTCGTGCACCGCCACTGGACCGGTGAGTTCCATCCGCTCGAGATCAAGACGCTCCGGGTGCCCCTGGCGGCGGCAGGGCAGATCCGCGAAGTTAACGCGCTGGAACAGTGAGAAAGGGAAGGATGAAGGGGGAAGGATGAAGGATGAAATCCTTCGGTCTGAGCGGGCCGGGGGAATCCGATGAAACATTGGGGAGCCCGCAGCGTAGCGGTCTGCGTTGTGGCTGCTGCCGCTGCGGTAGTTTTCTGGCGGGGCATCGTGCCGCAGGGTTCACGCGCGGCAGGGTTGGGGTTTGCGCAGCAACCGGCGAGTGCGCACGCCAGGGTAGCTGCTCCATCGTCCAACCCTGTTAATCCGAAGTTGGCTCCGATTACGGTCGACTACCCGGAGGAAGGATCGATCTTCCCGCCGGAGATCACTCCCCCAACATTCCTTTGGCGTGATGTTTCGGGCAGCGCCTCTGTGTGGACGATCGATGTGGAGTTCGCCGACGGCGCTGCTGGGATTCGCGCGCAATCGGCGGGGGAGCGGTTGCGCCTCGGCGAAATCGACCCACGTTGCATTTCCGCCAACAACGCCCTGCCCAAGCTGACGCCCGAGCAAGCTGCGGCGCGAACTTGGATACCCGATGCCGCGACCTGGAAAGCGATCAAGCGCCACTCTACGGAGCGTCCGGCCACCCTCACCATCACTGGATTTCAAGACGCGCACCTGGACCATCCCGTTTCCCGCGGCAAGGTCGAGATTCAAACCTCGCAGGATCCCGTGGGCGCACCGATCTTCTATCGAGACGTGCCCTTGATACCCGCTGAGCTGAAGAAGGGGGTGATCAACCCGCTGGCGCAAGGCGCTCTGCCTCTGCTCTCCTGGCGGCTGCGCAATATCGCCGAGCCCAACAGCCGCCTGTTGCTGACGGGCATGCACACGTGCGCCAATTGCCATTCGTTTTCGCGCGACGGCAAGACCCTGGGGATGGATCTCGACGGCCCCGCCAACGACAAGGGCCTGTACGCACTCGCCTCCATCCAGCCGCAAATGGCCATCCGTAACCAGGACGTGATCGCGTGGAGCTCCTTCCGCGATAATGCGGTGGCGACCTCGCGAGTGGGTTTCATGTCGCAGGTCTCGCCGGACGGCCGGTACGTCCTGACGATGTTGCGGGGGCTGGATAAAGAACTCGCGCGCACCTACTACGTCGTGAACTTTAAGGACTACAATTTCCTCCAGGTATTCTATCCGACGCGCGGCATCCTGGCCTTCTACGAACGCGCCACGGGGCAAAGGCGGGCCTTGCCGGGCGCTGACGATCCGCGCTACGTGCAAACGGACGGCGTCTGGAGTCCCGATGGCCAATACGTGGTCTTTGCCCGGGCGGAGGCGCGCGAACCCTACACGCCGGGGCTGAAGTTACCCGAGCATGCCAACGATTCGGAGGAGACCCAAATCCAGTACGACCTCTACCGGATTCCGTTCAACGGCGGCAAAGGTGGCCAGCCCGTGGCGATCGCCGGCGCTTCCCACGATGGCATGAGCAATAACTTTCCCAAGGTCTCGCCCGATGGCCGCTGGATCGTCTTCGTGAAGTGTCGCAACGGGCAGTTGATGCGTCCCGACAGCCAGCTTTACATCGTACCCGCGGCAGGGGGCATGGCGCGGCGGATGCGATGCAATACACCGTTGATGAATTCCTGGCACAGCTTCTCGCCCAACGGCCGGTGGCTGGTTTTCTCCTCCAAAAGCCGTTCCCCCTACACGCAGATGTTCCTGACGCACCTGGACAGGCGGGGCAACGATAGCCCGGCGATCCCGATCGAGAACTCGACGGCAGCCAACCGCGCCGTGAATCTTCCCGAGTTTGTAAATATCCCCGCGGACGGCATGCTGAAGATTGACGTGCCCGCGGCCGAGTCGTACCGCCTTTTCGACGTGGCCTCAGACTTGACGGCCAAGGGCCAGATGGAAGCGGGTATTGCGGAGTGGAAGAAGGTTCTGGAACTGGACCCTGGCAATGCCAAAGCGCACAACAACCTCGGGGGAGCCCTGGTGCTCCAAGGCAACCTCGCCGAAGGGATGACGCATTTGCAAAAGGCGCTGGAGATCGATCCCGATTACGGCGAGGCGCAGAGCAATTTCGGAATTGCCTTGTTGCAGGTCAAGAAGCTCGACGAAGCGCTGCCGCACCTTCAGAGGTCGCTCGAGCTCAATCCCGCCTACGCCAAACTCTATGAATCAATTCTTTCCAGCATGGATTGGCCGGCGAGCCCACCCCCTCAAGCAGGCCTGCGGTTTGAGGATGTGGGGCGTACGAAGGCGGAGGAGGAGGCCGGAGGGAACGCCAGCCGGCAGAAGCGCGAAAGCCTTGATGCGAGCTATCGCCGAAGCATCGATGCGGTGCTCGCTTCCATCATGGCGACGGACGATTCCGCCCGCCGCGCAGTGAGTGAAGAAGTATTGCCGACTCAGCCGGACCGGGGGGAATCATCGGAAAGCCCCCGGACGTCCGGCGCTGCCCCGGGTCTTGCTCACCGCGCCGGCGACACCCCGGAAATCGAGAACCTGATCGCGAACTTGGATATTCCGCGACTCCGCAGACTCGCCGGACAAGAGGAGACGAACTCTGACGAAAGTTTCGCGGCCCAGCGGCAGATTTTGCGCATCTTCCTCCATACCTTCGAGGCTTCCAGCACGTTGCTGGGCGAGAACAAGAACGCTCAGGCCCTCGCGTGCCTCGAAATCGCGGCCCAGGCGGCGCCGGGGAATCCCTACGTCGCCTATGACCTGGCCAGAGCCCAGGCGCTCAATGGGCAGCAAGAAAAGGCTCTCAGCACTCTGCAAGCGGCCGTGGAGAAAGGCTTCAACGACGCCGATGGGGTGGAAAGAGATCGTGTCTTCGCGGGCCTTCGCAGCCAAGCGGATTACCAGAAAGCCCTTGCGAAGATGCGGTCCGCCAAGCCCCAGCCCGCAGAAGTTCCCTGAAGTTTTTCCATTTCGAATGGGCCGTCCCGGACCAGTCCCTCAAAGATTAAAACGCAGACCACATCCACGGTTTAGCGACTTGAACGAACCCGCTGGCGCGGGGGACGCTTCGCGTGTTCGGCACGGCATGGATTTTCTTCCACTCTCCACCGCATTTGGGGCATAATAGCGCGTCGCGATAGCGCCCCTGGTCTTA
>JBEKLF010000059.1:0-36006 GCA_050010335.1 Terriglobia bacterium | reverse complement strand
AGAATTGGTCGCCACTTTGCCCCGGGTCTTCGAGGATATGCAATCCTACCCGGAGCTGATCCGACCCCGGCTGCTACCTTTTTGCTAGCCATCATGTCCCTTTATTTATGCGCGGATGTATACGAGAATCGCGGGGAAGTTTGCCTGGACCAAGGCCAACCCGACCAAGCTATTCATTTTTTCCGCCTTGCGTTGGCCCGTGAATCCCGCTCGCCAAAATCTCTGACGGGGATCGGAAAAGCTTATGTTCGCAAGGGCGACCCAGCCCAAGCAGCCCGTTATCTGGCGCAAGCAATAGCCTTTGAACCCGATAACGCTGCTTTCCATTACCAGTTGGGCCAGGCTTATCTTAAATCAGGCCGGCGGGAAGAGGGGACACAGGAATTGACGGCTGCCCAGCAACTTCAGGATGCCGCCCGCAACAAGCAAGCCGAAAAGTTATCGGGGAAATTACCGCTACCGCCCGTCCCGCACCCCTAAAATGAATTTCGCACTTCCCCCCCCGGCGAACTACGGCAACTTCTGGCGCACAGGGTCAACTCCAGCCTTCAGCATCGCCGAGTTATTCCAGTGCCTTAGCACGTGCCAGTCTATCTCCGGAAACCCCAGCTTTGTGGCGATTGGCTTGATCACATTGCGCATGAAGCATCCCGCTTGGATAGGCCGCCCTCGCTAGCCGGGAGAGAGCCACCCCTCAGGATCGGCATCAGGAAGGTGCTTCTCCTGGCACTTCCGCAGCCCAGCCAGTTGCGCCTCTTTGAGGACTACCAGGCGCTCTCAGGCCTTGGTCGTGAGCCTATTCGGTTTACCTTCGAAGAGGCTTCCCGCTATCGTTCAACACCTCCCTCAAGGTCGATTTCCAGGCATCGCGTGTCACTCCGACAGCGGCCTAATCGTGGCGCGTGAGTTGGACGAAAGGATGGTGGCTGCGTGTATACTGAACCGGCCCGAGGAATCCGAAATGGAAACGCCGATTGAACTGTAGCCTGAGGTAGAAAATGAGGATGAGACTTCGACTCGCTAGGCAGTTACTTCATTGGACCATGCTGACTTTATTCCTGGCCCAATCCATTCCTGCAAGCGGACAAGCACTCGGCCGGCAGAAGGGACGCAAGCGGGTCGACACGTGGCTGGTCCTTGACGAAGAAAAGGGGTTTGCGAGGATCGAGCAATATGCTGACATTCTAAACTCCTTAAGCATCTTTGGGAATCCCTCGAAAGAGTTCATCTACCGCTGCCATCAGCTTCAGATTGAGGTCTATCAGGGGGTCTCAGGAAACGCCTCCGCCATCGATACACCTGCTCATCGCCAAGATACGCTAGGCGAATACCTACAAGCCTGCCAGGTCCAGGGATACGACGGAATCGACCTGGATTTTGAACGCTTGGATCCCTCCCTCCAGGATACCTATTCCGAATTCCTGCGCCAAACATCCTCGGCTCTACACGCCATAGGCAAGAAACTCAGCCATTCTGTGAGCTGTTACCCGAATGCGGATCGGAATTCTACCCACAAGACATTTTACTATCCCAAAGTGGTGGCCGAGACCTGTGACTTGATCCGGGTCATGTGCTACGACATGTACTGGGCGCCGGGACAGGGAGATCCGCAGTTTATTGATCACCCCGATAGTCAGGGGATAGGTCCCACTTCCAGTTATCCTTGGGCACGGGCCGGAATGCTCTTTTGGCTTGAGCGGGCTCCGCGAGAAAAGCTTGTTATGGGCCTCCCCGCTTATTCCAACGATTATGCCCTTTCCCCCCATGGAAGTGGAAAACAGGTTTATGCCTCCAAGCCCCAAATCCAGGAGGGTACCCCGACCCAGGCGGCTTGGCTGTGGTACGACAGGCTCTCAATGTATCTCTACATGGAGAGGGATGGAATTCCTCACATTTTCTATGCCAGCGACTCCGAGAGTACCAAGGCTCACCTTGAAACTGTAGACGAATTGAATCTGCCGGCCTTTGGCTTTTGGCATTTCAGTTCTGTAGATGAAGCTACGTGGAAAGTAATTAGAGGCTGGCTGAACAAGAAATAATGTGCCAACCTGACGCGATCCTGCCTTTCTGGGGCTGAGAAATGCAAAATGGCGTTATCCTTAGGATACGTGTTCACATTTCGTTGTGTTCCGAGGGAATGCTGGTTTACTTGCCGATCCGGACACCAGCCACCTTGCTTCCGCTCCGGGGTGTAGGTTAAACTATTGTTTCGCAGATGCAATTGACTCAGGGCGAACGAGAATACAATTCAAAAGGAGGAATATGAAGATGCGGTCTATACGTGTCCGTAGGTTGCTCTCTCTGGCGGGACTGATGCTGCTCGGGGCAGCGCCATTGCTTGCCGCTGGTGGGCTCTTCGATTTCACTCTCCCCTCGATTGACGGCAACCCGACGCCTCTCTCGAATTACAAGGGAAAGGTAATTCTGCTCGTCAACGTCGCCAGCAAGTGTGGTTTTACACCCCAGTACTCTGCTCTGGAGTCGCTCTACGAGAAGTACAAGGATCAGGGATTTGTGATCCTGGGTTTCCCGGCCAACAATTTCGGGGCGCAAGAACCCGGCACCAACGCCGAGATCAAGAGGTTTTGCAGTACGAAATACAGCGTAACCTTCCCCATGTTTTCGAAGATTTCCGTAAAGGGCGATGACACGGCGCCGCTCTATCAGTTTCTTACCCAGAAGGCCAACCCGGCCGTGGCCGGTGAGATCCAATGGAATTTCACCAAGTTCCTTGTGGACCGCGAAGGCCACATTGTGGCGCGGTTTGAACCGAAGACCACACCGGACTCCCCGGAGGTTGTGGCAGAAGTCGAGAAGCTCTTGAAACACTAGGGTCCAAACCGTTGAGTTTGAGCCGGTGCACGGGGCGGGCTCAATAGTGTTTGAGATGCCTTTAACGTGTGGCAGAGCCGACTCAGCGCGGTTCGTCCCTGGTCCCCGCTAATCTTTCCCCTCGGTCGCGAGCGAGGCCAGCATGGCGATTCCCAGAATTAAGAGAATTCCCGCCAGGGCAAATGTGGTTGGAATGGGCACCCAGGGCGCAACCAGCATTTTGGCGCCAATGAACATCAGAATCACCGCCAACGCCGGGCGAAAGTAACGGAAATGGGAAATGGCTCGCGCCAGCAGAAAGTACAGCGACCGCAATCCTAAAATCGCGAGGACGTTCGAAGTGAAGATGATGAAGGCGTCTTGAGTTACTGAAAAGACGGCTGGGATGGAATCCAGGGCAAACGTGACGTCGACAACCTCGATCATAATCAGAACCAGGAGAAGCGGGGTGGCCACGACTCGCCCATCCACTCGCGTAAAGAAGCTCGCTCCCTCATAATGTTCAGAAATCGGAAACAACCTGCCGGCCAGGCGAATTACCCGGCCCCGCGTGGGATCGTATTTCTTCCCCTGTTGGCGCAGCAAGCGCACTCCCATGACGAGCAGGAAGACGCCGAACAAATAGAGAACCGCATGAAAATGCCGGACGAGCTGGACTCCGGCGATAATGAAAGTCCCGCGCAGCACGAGGGCTCCGAGCACGCCCCAGAAAAGCACTCGATGCTGGTATTCGGCGGCCACCCCCATGCTCGTGAAGATCACCGCGAACAGAAAAATGTTGTCGGCGGAAAGAGATTTTTCCAGCAGGTAACTGGTGAAGAATTGTAGCGCCGCCTCCTGCCCATAGCACCAATAAATGCCCAGGTTGAAGGTGAGCGCCAGCGCCACCCAGAAAGCGCTCCAGCCCGCAGCTTCGCGGAATCCCACCGCGCGCGGATGGCGATGGAAAACTCCGAGGTCCACCGCCAGGAGGGCCAGCACGAATACAATGAAGATTATCCACGGCCAAAGGCTGTTCATGCTCAATCAACTCGCCATGTTATCAGGGCTGGGGAAAGGGATGCTATTCTACGTGCGGCGATTTCTCAAGATCGGCAAGGGTGGCAAGAACCACGCGGCCGACAATCGTTAAACTCAGTGGACTGCAATGGTCCACGGTGTCTCGGGCTGTATGCCAGTATCCATCTTCGGGGTTAAAGTCAATCAGGTCCACGGCGGCCACGCCCGCGTTCACAAAGGGAATGTGGTCGTCTTCGACAGCGCTTGAAGTATCCAAGAAATATTTCGTGTAGCCAAGGCGGTGGGCGGCGGCGAACACCGTGTCCGTTAACCAGGATGTGGAGTTTCCCTCGCGATGGATCACCAGGTTGGAATCACCAATCATATCCACCAGGATCATCGCCTGGATGCGCCCCAGTTCGCCCGCAGAGGAGAGTTTCTGAACCAAATGGCGGCTGCCGTAAACGCTGTCGGTGTCGGTCCACTCGCGCATGGCTTCTTCCCCGTCAAAGAATACCAGCCAGTAGGTCAAGGTATGCTTGCGCCCGCGCAACTCGCGCGCCAGTTCGAGGAGAAGCGCGGCGCTGGACGCCCCGTCATTTGCGCCCACAAAGCGGAAGTTTTCAAAAAGCTTCGTGTCGTAGTGGCCCGTCACCATCACCACTTTGGTGGAATCGCCGGGGAATTTGGCGATGAGGTTGGTCATGGGGATGGCGCCCAACGGAGTCTGGGCGGTGAAGTTATCCTCTTCCACCTGCGCGCCCGCGTCCTTGAGTTGGGCGACGATCCAGCGACGCGCCTCCGCCAGGGCCGGCGAACCCGCTGGACGCGGCCCGTAACTCACCAATTGCTTCAAATCCGCAAAGGCCCGCCCGCCGTTAAAGGTTTCCGCCGGTGCATCTGCGTCAAACCCATAGGGGACGGCTAGGAAAAACAGGAGAGTGCAGGCCCCCAAGCCCACCCAAGGTGTCGCGCGCTTAGGCCTTATCATTTTTCTTTTTCCGGTTTTTCCTGAGGTAAACGAGCCAGGAAAGTCCAATGCTTAAGAAGTAGAGGCCCACCAAAGGAATCCAGACGACAAAGATGCTCGCCATGTCATTGCTCGGGACAATCGCGAGAGCAATGACCGCCGTCAACAGGACCGCATAACGGAAGTTCTTTAACAGGAATTTGGGCGTGACAATGCCAAAGATCGAGAGCAGCAGGATCACCACAGGCAACTCGAAAACCAGGCCCACAGAGACCACGAGAGTAATTGCCAGGTCCCAGTATTCGTTAATGGTCACCATGGCGGTGAATTGCGAGGCAAATTCCAACAGGAAACGAAACACCTTGGGCAATGCCAGCTTGTAAGCGAAGAAGCCGCCGGACATGAACAGGCCGCTCGTCATCAGGACAAAAGGCCAAATGTATTTCTTTTCGTTGCGGTAAAGTCCTGGAGAAATAAACAGCCAGAGCTGAAGTAAGACGTAGGGGGAAGCGAGAAAAATCCCACCCATGATGGAGAGTTTAATGTAGAGGTTGAAGGGGTCAACAGGATTGGTGTAAACGAGCTTTGGCGGCAAGTGCAGCAAGAGCAGCGTATCGGTTAATGGCTTCGCCATGTAAGCATAGATGGCCTGGTGTTTCCAGAAGCAGATACCGGAGGTGATAATGACGGAGTAGATGCTGCGCAGCAACCGGACCCTGAGTTCCTCAAGATGCTCGAGGAACGACATTTGTTTGCCGCTCAGTTCAACTTCTTCAGGATCCGGGTCCGGTTTCTTTGGGGGGGGGTTCTGGATCGTGATGCCCATAGGTGGAGGTCGTGTCGGAGCCGCTCTCGGGTAAGCGGTCCAAATTCTTGATTTCCTCTTCCAGTGAATTCTTCAGTTCATTTGAGGCGCGGCGCAATTCTCCCAGACCCTTGCCCAAGGTCCGGGCGATCTCCGGTACTTTCTTGGGGCCGAATAGGAGGTAGGCAACGAAGAGTAAGAAACCGATCTCGAGAAATCCGCCGCCAAACAATGTCCGCCTCCATAGGGATAATAGGGAAACCCCTGGGTGTTGTCAAGGTGAAGCGCACAGCGGTGCTCGGTTATGTCGCTAAAAAGCGCTCTCTTGTGAGGAAGCCTGCCTTTTTTGCGGAGACGGCGCGCCCTGGGGCCCACTATTCGTGCCATCGGGGGCGTAGGGTGCCTTCCACCAAGAGCATCGAACCCCGCGTCGGCAACCTGCATCCAACCAATGGGAGTGGGTGGTGGGTTGATATTTGGGCGGCGAGTTTATCGGGCCCCCGACAGACCATATGGCAGCATAAAGCCGCCTCTACGTCAAAGCAGCCCATAGCCGCATCGTGATCGCTGCTTTTTGACCCGGCATCCGTATGCTATAATCAAACGGCAGGGTGAGGAGCTGCAAATCAATGAAACAAGCACGCCGCGCGGTATGGTTTATCTTGTCGACAGTCCTCCTATGCGCGATCTTGGGAGGATTGTACGGACGCCAGGTTGAGGCCACCACCGGCAGCGATGACTCTGACATCAAGTCAAGCTTGGGCGCATTCACCCGCGTTTACGATCTTGTCGAGGCGAACTACGCCGACCCCGTCGATCCCGATACCACGATTTATGGTCCGCCCAATGGCACCACGGGCGCCATTCCCGGCGCGCTGCGGACCCTGGACCCGCACTCAAACTTTTTCGACCCGCGCGCTTTTGCTCTTCTCCGCGAGGACCAGGAGGGTAAGTACTACGGTGTCGGCATGTCGATCCAGGCACGCCCCGGCAAACTTGGCAAGCTCATAACCGTAGTGGTAGCGCCGATTCCGGGGTCGCCGGCTTTTCGCGCCGGCCTGCGCCCTGGCGATATCGTGGCGAAGGTCGATGGCAAACCTACCGACGGGTTGAATACCACGCAAGTGGCGGAAATGCTCAAAGGTCCCAAGGGCACACAAGTTCACGTCACCATCCTTCGCGAAGGCTACGAGCAGCCGCTGGAAGTCAGCATCACGCGGGATGAGATTTCCCAAAGTAGCGTCGATGACTCTTTCATGATTCGGCCGGGCGTCGCCTACATCCACATCAGCAAGTTCAACGAAAACACCAACGATGAGCTCACCGATGCGCTGCGAAAGCTGGGAGAAAAGAATTTGCAGGGTTTGGTTCTTGACCTCCGGGGCAACCCCGGGGGATTGCTTCAGGAGGCCGTAGAGGTTTCCGATCACTTCCTGGAAAAGAGCCAGCTTATTGTCTATCACTCGGGGAGACATTCGCAGGAGAAGCGTTACTACGCCACCCGCGGTGACGATGGCAATGAATATCCCATGGTCGTTCTCATCAACCGCCTGACGGCGAGTGCGTCAGAAATCGTCACCGGCGCCCTCCAGGATCACGACCGCGCACTGGTGATGGGTGAGCCCAGCTTCGGCAAAGGCCTGGTGCAGACGGTGTATCAGTTGAGCGAACACACCGGCTTGGCCCTCACCACGGCTCACTATTACACGCCCAGTGGACGTTTGATCCAGCGCCAATATGAAAACGTTTCCTTGTACGACTACTACTATCACCCCGAACTCACCAAGCCCAACCATGCCGAGGTCCGGTTGACCGACGGCGGGCGCGAGGTTTATGGCGGCGGCGGAATCACTCCCGACGTCGAGTTTACCGACCCCAAGATGAACCCCGCACAGGAAACGCTGATCCAGCACAGCGCCTTCTACAACTTCGGCAAATACTACCTGGGAATCCATAAAACCATTCCCAAGGATTTCGAAGTGAATGACACTGTTCTGGATGAATTCAAGAAGTTCCTGGCTAACGAGAAAATCCCATTCTCTGACATAGACATGACAGCCAACCTCGACTTCGTCAAAAACCGCATCGACATCCAGCTCGTGGGGTCGATCTTCGGTGAAACTGAAGCCGACAGGATCAGTATTGCCAAAGATCCGCTTGTGTTGAAAAGCCTGGATAGCATGCCGCAGGCCAAGGAACTGATGGCCAAGGCCAAGCGTTATGTTGCCAGCAAGACGCTGAGGTAGGATTCCACCCAAGCCCGGGACGAAGAATTCCCGGGCTTCGGACTGCCCGCGCGGGCTGGAAGATCTACTCGTCCCGCGCCCTTCCTATAAAATACCTGATCAGTGAGAGCCCGCCGGTAATGGGGAAGAGGAGAACCTGTTTCCAAATGGCGGCGCGCCCCTTGGATTTTCTACGCTCCGACTGAGCAGCGTCTTTGGCTTGAAAGACAAGCATAACCGCATATTTGGCAAAGTCCACGCCGCACTTCTCGCATCTTCCACCTTGCAACTGCACGTGCTTGCAGGCAGGGCAGGTGTATTTCAGCGGCGTGTGGCACCGTACGCAATACGTGACCCCTTCCGGATTCTCCGTCTTGCATTTTGGGCATTGTTGCATGGAATGCCTAAATTCGGGTGTAGCGCCGGGCTTCAGCCCTGCACATGCCGCCCTAAAGGGCGACGCTACGTTCAGGATAGAACACCACCGAACCGCGGGGCAAAACACCCCTTTACCATCGACGGGTGATTATACAGGAATGAAAAGCGAAAGGGATGTTTTGGTGGACGCGAAGGGATTCGAACCCTCGACCTCAGCGTTGCGAACGCCGCGCTCTCCCAACTGAGCTACGCGCCCATGCGATCTATGACCCTTGGAAATATAACACGGCAGGCAAAGCGCCGCCAAGCTTCAACGCGACGCTTCAGGGCAACAGGCATTCCGCGAAACTCAAAGCCGCTTCCAGTTGATCCTCCGGCAGTCCACCGCCGTGAGCGAAATCCCGCGTCCCGCCGCCCCTGCCACCAAATTTTGCCAAGGTCTGCTTCATCAGATCGGAAAGGTTCGCCTCCCCGCCCCGCGTCTGCGCAAAGAAAAGCGCGGAAGGCATTCCCTTAACCCCGATCAGAGCGACTGCCCCGGCCTGCTTTCCGAGCGCGTGCGCCACGAATTTGGCCTTCTTCGCTTCAGTGGAGCCAAACAAGCATCGGATGACACGCACGCCACCTTTCAGGGGGGCTTGCTGCCACAACTGAGCAGCTTCCATTTCCGCCAGGTCCTCAACAAGTTTCTGCACAGATTTTCCCACTTCGCGCAGGTCCAGGGCTTGTTTCGTAATCAACTCGGGGACATTTTCCAAACCGGTCGAAAACAATCGCGCCGCATCACTCAGGATGGCAAAATCCTGCCGGGCCCGGCGCGCCGCCCGGCCCCCACAGACGAATTCAATGCTTGTCAGGCCCTTGGCGCGCTCGACCTTGCGAATGGAAATGGTCCCCACGCTGCCACTTCGGCTGACGTGAGTCCCGCCGCAGGCGGAAAGGTCAAATCCCTCCACTTCCACCAGCCGTATGTCACCTTCGCGAAACGTGGGTTTTCGCAAGTCGAGTTGCTGCGCTTCGGCGGCGGATCGAAAGGAAATCTGCACGGGCCGATTTTCGAATGCCGTCCGATTCGCCAATTCTTCCGCTTCTTCGATTTGCTTCGAGCCCACGCGGTCGGAATCGAGATCGATCGTCGCGCTTTCCGTGCCCAAGTGAAACGACACCGTTTTGTAGCTAGCTGCATGTTCAAATGCCGCTGAGAGAATGTGCTGCCCCGTGTGCTGTTGCATGTGGTCGAAGCGCCGCTCCCAGTCCATGACGCCCTCGACAGCCTCTCCTTCCGGACTGCCCGTGAGGATGTGGGCAACCTCATCTCCCTCATCGATGACGTCAAGCACCCTGATGCCCCCGAGTGTGCCACGGTCAGAGGGTTGCCCGCCCGACTCCGGGTAGAACGTCGTGCGGTCAAGGTATACACGCACCCCGCGCGGGTCAGTGTTGGTGCGAATGACGCGCGCGGTGAACTCCTTTAAGTAACAGTCCGTGTAATAGAGGCGTTCGGTGTGTGCCATAGAACCCTATTTTTTGTGGCGCCGCCGTTTAAGCGTGGACGACAGCAACTCGCAAGGAAAGTTCAGCCCTAAAGGTCTATCCAACAATATATTCCAACAACAATCTAAACTAGTTGCTCAAGTACCTCCAAATACTTGTACCCGGTGGCCGTGAGGAAAAGCACGATGGATTCATGCCCGCCCAAAAAGCCATCCCACAACAGCTTCTTCAGCCCCGCCAGCGTGGCACCGCCTTCCGGCGAGGTGATCAAACCTTCTGTCTCGGCGATCTCTCGGACGGCCGTCAGCATGTCGGCATCGGAAACCGCCAGCGCGGCGCCACGGCTCTTGCGCACGGCGCCCAAAATCAGGAAATCACCAATTCCAGCGGGGACCCGCAGCCCGGATGCCAGGGTTTCCGGGTTCTTCCACTCTTCCGCGCGTTCGGTTCCCTCAGCGTAAGCCCGCACCATCGGGGCGCAGCCGTGCGCCTGGACGGCGAACATGCGCGGGCGCCGGTCGGCAATCCATCCCATCTCGTGCATCTCCTCAAAAGCCTTCCATATGCCGATTAGCCCCGTGCCACCGCCGGTGGGATAAATCATCGCGTCCGGCAATCGCCCGCCCAGTTGCTCATAGACCTCGTAGGCCATGGTCTTCTTGCCCTCAACGCGATAAGGCTCGCGCAAGGTTGAGATATCGAACCAGTCTTCACCTTTCAGGCTTTCGCGCATCACGCGGCCGCAGTCCTTGATGCTGCCCGGAACCAGGGTCACTTTGGCGCCGTGCAGCGTGCATTCAAGACGATTGGCCAGGGGCGTCCCTTCCGGCATGAAAATCGCCGCCTCCATCCCCGCCTTCGCGGCGTAGGCCGCCAGAGCGCCGCCGGCATTTCCCGCCGTGGGGACCGCCACCCTGCGAATTCCCAACTCGTGAGCCTTGCTCACCGCCACCGCCATGCCGCGAGCCTTGAAGGATCCCGTGGGATTCTGCGACTCGTCCTTCAAGTAAAGATTGGGTAGGCCGAGCCTGTCGCCCAGGCGGCGAGCGCGCAGGAGGGGCGTAAAACCTTCCCCGAGGCAAAAAATCGACGCCTCGCTCGCAACCGGAAGAACCTCCCGGTATCGCCACAAGTTCCGGGTGCGAGACTTCAGCGTCTGAGGTTCAAGTTTGGTCGACACTCGCCGCAAGTCGTATCGCGCGAACAACGTCGAGCCGCATTCGCAGAGGTTGTGGATTTGTCCCGCCGGGTATCTCTTCGCGCACCGCGCGCATTCCAAATGGGTCATGAAGGACATGGCAGTTGAGTCTAGCAGAAGTTAGAAGGGTGGAGCTAGAAGTTAGAAGCCAGGACTTGAAGTGAGAAGCTTGCCCGGTCTTCTCACCAACATCCGATGTCCCTAAAAAGTGGCGGGAGGCCCCTTCAAGTACGCTTCATATTTTTCTTGACAAAACAAAAAGCTTAGGCTATAGTAATGGGTTAGGATAGTGGCCGGTTCTGCCCGGAGATTGGAGTGCGCGTCAATCATCCAATGGCAAGCCGCGGGGACAAAGTGCACCAATTACGTTGAGCCTTAATGTCCCTAGTTGGGCAAAGGCCCCAATCCTGAGAACTTATTGAAAACAAAGCGCCGAAAAGGCGATTTTCCTCCTCCCAATCCTGACAACATACTGAAAATAAAACCACTTACAATCAACCCAACAAGAGCTGGAAGTGGGGTGCAAAATGTCCAACAGGCGAGGTGCCAAATTGTCCGTTCCAGCCGCCTCAATATTCCGGCCATGGCATGGAATTCGGGCTGGAACTTCGAACTCATGACTTCTGGTTTTTGCCTTTGACTTCGAGCTTCTCGCGTCTAACTTCCAGCTCCTAACACCGGCCAAAGGAATTCTGGTAAAATCCCCCACTCGTATGTCGATTCGCCTCATTGCCCTGGACCTTGACGGCACGCTGGTCAACAGTCGATGGGAAATCTCGGAGAAGGACCTTCAAGCCCTGGCGGCCGCTTCAAAACTGGGAGTTCAGGTCGTCGTGGTGACGGGGCGGCGTCCTCGCGCGGCGGCGCCCTACGTCGCGAAAATTCCCTTCCCTGTTACCCTCATCACCTCGAACGGCGCGATGATCCGCACACCCACGGGCGAGGTCGCCTACCAAAACCTACTGCCCCGCGATGTTGCCCTCAAGGTGCTGGAGATTGTTCACGAGTACCGGCCCTACACCGTCGTCGTTTTCGACGTCCCTGGGCGCGGACAGGTGACCATGGAAGACTGCGCCATCCCCGAAGGCCCGCTCGGCTGGTACCTCAGGACAAGTCTCGATCACCTGTTGTTGGTTCCGCACCTGGATGCCGCGGTAAAATCCGACGCTGTACAGGTCATGATCGGCGGCCCGGAGGCGCGCATCGAGGGTGCCGAGAAGCTGCTCCGGCAATCGGAAATTGGCTCCTTCCTCCACCTCACCTGGACGAAGTACCCCGAACGTAATATTTCCATCTTTGACATCATGAACGACGGGTGCTCGAAAGGAAGGGCGCTCAAATTCTGGGCCGCTGAGTGCGGAATTCCCGCAAGCGACGTCATGGCGTTGGGCGACAACTTCAATGACCTTGAAATGCTGGAGTTCGCCGGCCTGCCCGTGGTGATGGGCAATCACATCGACGGGCTCCACCGGCCGGGTTGGGCGAAAACGACTCCTTGCGACGAGAGCGGCGTGGCGTGCGCGATTGAAACTTTTGTGCTGAAGGCCTGAGCCTGACTGGCGACGAAGATCCTGCCGTCGGTCACCCCAACGGCCATGCAAGCGGTGCGGGCGCAGCCAGCTTTATAGTGCGGCAGCTTGCTGACGCTTTGGTACCAGCCAGCTTGCTGGCGGCGAATCGTGGGCCCAGTCGAAATCCCGGCGTGCAGCTCGCAGGAAGGAAAGCGGCAGCAAGCTGCCGCACTCTAGAGCTTTGCCCGGCATACCTGCGGTTGATTCTAATCCGTTGTGAATTCTCGAAGCCTCCGCCATAATGTGCGGTTCATTGGCGCGCATCCGGGCCACCTGGGAGGTTGTTCATGTCCACTCGAAAGCAGCTCGCCCGTCTCGTGGTTCTCATCATCGTGTTCGGAGGAAGCCTCATGACGGAAGCAGCGGAAGCTCCAGGTTCAAACCCCCAAACCTACATCAGCAATTCCCAGTTCATGTCCAAGTTCACGGCTCAGGATTTTGTTCCGGACGGCAATCTCGCCAAGCCCGCCTGGCGCGTCGCGTCCTGGGTCGAAGTCAAACGTGACGCTTTTACCCGCGTCGAATTTCCGCAAGCCGCCACCGAGATCGCTTCCCTCTGGACGTCGGAATACGTTTACTTTGCCTTCCGGTGTAAATACACAACCTTGAATGTGTACGAGGACAAGGATCCCACCAAGGAATTCTGGACGCTGTGGGACCGCGACGTGGTGGAGGTTTTCTTGAACCCCCAACCGGAACACCTAAAACGCTATTACGAGTTTGAAGTGGCGCCCAACGACCTTTGGATCGATCTCGAGATCGACCTCGACAAGAACCCGTTCAACGACCCTAAATGGGATTCCGGATTCGAGCACGCAACCCACATTGACTCGAAGGATCACGTGTGGACGTGCGAGATGCGCATTCCGGTGGCCGGATTAAAGGGAACGAAGCCGCTGGAGGCCAACACGGAGTGGCGGCTCAACTTCTTTCGCGCCGACGGTCCCGGGAACGATTCCCAACGGCGCTTCGTTTCCTGGAGCCCGGTGCAGAACGACACCCATTCGTTTCACTCGCCGTGGTCGTTTGGGGTGATTCGATTTGTGAAGTAGCAGTGCTTCACCGCAGAGGCGCGGAGGCGCTGAGAAATGGATACAGTAGGTGGTGGACAGGCTCAAAACCAACTGTATTTCACTTTTGACTTTTGCACTTTGCCTTTTGACTTGTCCTTTCTTCTCCGCGCCTCCGCGCCTCAGCGGTGAAAATCACCTTGAGTACGTCCCGTACTCTCGGAACGCCTCGTACATGGCGCGGATATTTTCCAGCGGGACGTCAGGCCCAACTTCTCCACAGGCGACAATCCCGCCCTTCGACGAGCCGCATGCCTCAAAGGTCCGATGTACTTCTTCCTTCACTTCCGAGAGTGAACCAAAAGGCATGATCTGTTGACGGTCAATATCGGTGCGGAAGGTCACACGCCCGCGAACGTTATTGGCAATCCACTCGTGCCCCACCACCGGCACCTGGCAATTGATCACCTGCACGCCGATTTCGATTAAGTCACCAAAGATATCGCGCACCTGCCCATCCGTGTGGTACCAGACGTCCATTCCCTTATCGCGGGCCCGCTTGAACATTTCCGCGTAGTGCGGCTTGAAAATCCTGCGCCACGTTTCCGGGTTGATAATGAGCGACGCTTGGCCGCCCCAGTCGTCGGCAAAGTGCAGGCCGTCATATTCCAGGCTAGTCCAATTGTCGATCCAACGCAGGTTGAAATTCACCAAGTCGTCGAGGAGTCGATAAAACGGTTTCGATTCGGTGGCGATATCCATCATGAAGTTTTCCATGCCACGCAACTGCTGGAGTTGTTCGAAGAAAGTGATCCAAGCCCCCCGTGCGTACCAGCGATCATCAAAGCCCATCATGTGTCCGCTGTAGAGCCTGCCGGTGGGCGGCCCGGCGGTAAAGACCTCCGGCCACTTGTAATCCTCGTAATACTCCAAATCGCTAATCGGCCATTCGACGGGGATGCCGCAAACCCCCAGCCATTCGGAAAACCACACCGTGCCAAAATCGTCGATGTTTCTCCCCTTCTTGTAAACAGCGGGAAAATCCTCGAGCGCCAGATCCTGCATGTAGTCCCAGCCGAAATCCTCGCGGAATTCCGTTAGGATTTCATCCAGAGCCTTGCCGTACTTGATGTGCGCAGCCGGAAGAACCGCGTGTGAAATGGGAACACGGTCGGGATAATTGAAGTTGATGGCGCATTGAACCCTTTGTCGGCTGTTCAAATCAAAAGCCCCCATTAAGTTGGCGTGATGCCGTCGATAAATACATTGATTGAAGGGGCGCTTCGCGAATTGCGCCCGGGAACGCGTACGATTGCTGGAAAGGACGCGTTACGGACCGCTCCTGCGCACCAGATGCCTGCGAAAGACCTTGTTCCCAACGACTGCATAAAGGTATTGATGGTCGGTGCCACCGAAAGCAACCTTGGAAATTGGACCAAGAGATGGGTCGGCCTGTTCTGGCCGATTGATGATCGCTGCGACTCTTCCCTGCTCATCGCAAACCTGAATCCCCAAGACGGTCGCCACGAAAAGAAGACCCTGGCCATCCACTGCCACGCCGGACGCTCCGCTCTCCGAAGATTCGTCGAGTGTCTCCATCCGAAAATAGGGCTCGCCGTGGGCAAGTGAGCCGGCGGATTGAATCTGGTATGACCACACCCATTTCCCCGAGGCGTCAGTGACATAAAACATCGATTGGTCGGGGGACAAGCAGATCCCATCCGCCCTGGGAGTATCAACCCCCTCGGACTGAGCGTTGGGATTGTGACCCAGATGATTGGAATTGCCCGGAGGGAGGTATCCCACGATACCGGATGTGGAATAGGTGAAATAAAGCCCCCCGCCGCGCGTGAAAGCAAGGTCACCACAGAAGACATCGTGCAAGCGGACACTTCTGTTTCCACCCGCCGCATAGCTCACAATCCCCTTATTATCGCAACCATAAAGCCGCCCATCCGGCCCAAAAGCCAGGCCGCGCGCGCCCTCGGAGTTTTCCGCAAAGGTCGATGCGTGTCCATCCACGCCGATCCGGTAAATAGATTGCCAAGATGAATTGCTGGTGAACACATTACCCTGCTGATCCACCGCAATTCCCGAAACATCCTTGAGTGGGGAGATATCGCCAGCCTTCAAGTCGACCTTAATTTCTGCGGGAGCTTGGGTCGCGGAGCTTACCAATTCCCAATCGGGAGCCATATCCACAAACCCGACTTGCCGATTGCCCAGAGGATGTATGGTGGGCTTCGCAATCGGCTGGGGGTAGTCGCGCCACAGCCAACGCAGGGCGTCCGGCATGATGGCGCCGCCCTGAATCATGTCGTGATCCTTGTCGCCGGTCACGAACTTGGCGTCATATCCGGCGAAAGTGAGGGCCGATGCCATGGATTGATTGGCCAGCCACCAATCGCCCGCATAGATATTGAGGTCATGACTGCCGTCCTGTAGGAAAACCCGCAGAGGCTTTGGTTCGGTTTTGCGAATGAGCGCCGGATAGATGTCGCCGCCGCGCAGATCGGTGAAGCTGCCGATATTGCTCAGCACGCGATGAAAGGCCTCAGGATGCGTCCAAGCAACAGTGAAAGAGCAGATTCCGCCGGAACTCAGGCCTGAAATCGCCCGGTCGTTGGGGTCGCCAGAGAGGTTATAGTGTTTCCCCACCTCCGGCAGAATTTCGTCGAGCAGGAATCGCGCGTAGCGGTCGCTCAAGCCGTCATACTCGAAGCTGCGGTTAATCCGGTCTTGCTGGCCCGGTGCAAGCGCTTTCAGAACGCCCGGGTCAATCAAGATTGCGATGGTCACCGGCATGTCGTGCTTCGCGATCAGATTGTCAAAAACAATCGGGATGCGCGCCCGGCCGTCCTCACTGATATAACCGTTGCCATCTTCGAACACCATCACGCACGCAGGTTTTTCCGCCACATACTGGGCGGGCACATAAACCCAGTAGTCGCGCACTGTGCCGGGGAATATCTTGCTGGTCCAGGTGTAATGCGTCACCGTGCCCTGAGGCACTCCCGGCTGGCGCTGAGAGTCCGGGCCCAGGGGGTAATCCTCTCCTGCCCCAGCTAATCCCGCGAGCGCCGTGAACATTGCTACGAGCAAACAGAACTTTTTCATCTGTCTTCCTCCACTGTCGTGCGGGCATCCTACCACGGGGCGCTGGGCCGTGAAAGCCGCGTCTACGCCACTCATTCCTAAATTCGTCTCACGCCGCAAAGAAAAGCCTCACCACGGAGGCACGGAGAGCACAGAGAGAAGACTGCTGCTTGTACACACAGCGATTGCAGTTGACTAATTTGTTGACCAAAGTCTTGTCTCCATCTCCTCTCCGTGATCTCCGTGCCGCCGTGGTGAGATCCTTCTTTGCACGAGGTCGGCAGGTGGGCACATCGAGTCGTAACGTTCTGTGCGCTGCTGGGAACGGGCACCTTGTCGCCACATTTGCCCGTCGGCCCCCACGCGTCGAATCGAGGCATCCCAGGAGAACTCCGCCGCCATGTAAATTGTCGAAGTTAGGTTGACCCTTCAGTCAGACGGAAACTTGCTCGCCTCCGAAATCGACTATGTGCAGCCCGCTGGACAAACCGTAGTGGAAGGCAACATCATCCGCTTGAGCTCCTCGGGCGGAGACACGCTCATGGATTTGATCTTACAGCAGGGGCTGGCCACGCCCACGCCCAACATACTTCCCTTCGGGCAACGCGTTACCGTGACCGTTCCGCCCAACGGCGTTACCTATGCCGTTGATTCCGGCAACTTCATGATCCCCAGCGGGCTGAGCTTCGCCAGCTCTGGGGACCTGTTAGTGGGCCAGGAAGTGTCGGTGGGTGTTCAGGGGTCCGTAACCACCACGGGTGGATTAGGCAGCTCCAGTCCCTGGGCGGGTCCGGCCGCGACCTCATTCACGACCAACAGTATTACGCTTGAACCAAGCCAGATCACGGGTTCGGTGACAGGAATCGATGCGAGCATGTTGATGTTTGGATTTAATCCCAACCCGAACTACTTTGTGCCGCCCTCGACGACGGCCAGCGCGCCCCCGACCTTGTCACCCTTCAATCTCACCGTCCAAGTGACCGCGGGGACGACCTTTACGAATTTCACCCCGGACAGCATTTCGGGGTTGGCTGTGAACGATGTGGTTTCCATCGAGGGCTGGGCCTTTCTGGCACCGTCGAACAACAATCTTTGCCAGCCAGGCGTGGGGTGTGCCGTCTATCCGGCGATAGCGGCAGAAGCGGTGGTCGGACGGCCAGGGCCAACGCCACTATTCTAAGCGGGATGGATGCCGAGCGCGGCCCCCCAATACCCAAAGGGGATCGGAAAACCGGTCCGCCTTTTTGCTTTGACTTGGCTCACCGTATAAGTGCCACCATCGCATCCTTGCGCACGCATTGGTTTCCTTGGGCAGACCTCAAGCGCGGGGTCATTTCCACCGATAAGGAATGTGGATGAATATGCGGTCGCGTGTCTGGGTTTTCAGTGCGGGTTGGCTGCTCTGTGCCTTGACGGCGCAGGCTCAGCATTGGAAATTCCAGATGTACGGAGCCGACCAGGGCTTGACCAATCCCACGATCCTCGCCCTGCATCAAGACCACGACGGCTACCTCTGGGTGAGCACGGAAGGCGGCCTTTTCCGTTACGATGGCGACCATTTTCAGTCATTCAATGCGGACCCCATTGCGACCAGGGGCGACCTGCACTCCCTGCATAGGTCGCGTGATAGTCAGTTCTGGGTCGGGTCGAGCTTGGGCCTGTATGGGTGGACAGGGGAGCACTTCGCTGCGGCACCGGGCTTTGAAGGCGTGGAACTGGAGAGGCCGACGGGAGTGTCTGGTTCGGAACCAGCGCCGGCTTGGCGCGGTTTCATCCCGCGGTCCAGTCAAGATTCATTCTGCCGACGGCGCTGAGCACTTCGGCTCTCTGCAACGATGTAGTCACACAGGATACTGATTTTGATTCCTCCTTCCATTCGTTGGGACTCCGGTTCACCATGCTGTCCTATCGTCAGCAAAACCCGACATGTCGCTACCGGATCGGAACCAACAAAGACCCCTGGGTGCAGACGCAAGCCCGCGAGGTCCATTTTGCGGAGCTTCCTGCGGGTACCGTTCAGTTCGAAGTTCAGGGTGAAGCGGAGCCGGGGGTGTGGAGCCGCCCTGCGTTCCTGGAGCTTTGGATCCGCGCCCCATGGTTCCTTTCCTGGCCCTGCCGGGTGAGCCTGCTATTCTTGCTGGGTGGAGTCATCTGGTTTTGGTGGCGCCGGCGGGAGGCTGGTCAAGGGAAAGTTCGCGCGGAACTGAAGGTCGCGGTGGAAGAACGCACCCGCGATGTGACCGCCGCCCGGGCACGCGCTGAGCAAGCCAGCCGCGTTAAAAGTGAGTTTGTGGCCAACATCAGCCACGAGATGAGAACGCCGTTGAACACCGTCATTGGGTTTACACATCTCGCTCTTCAAATGGCCGCCCAGCCAGATGTGGTCGAGTACCTCAACAACGTCCATCTATCCGCTAAGGGTTTGTTGGATCTGATTAACGACGTTTTGGATTTTTCCAAAATGGAGGCCGGAAAGTTGGCTATCACTCCGGTGGCGTTCGCTCTGCGTCCCTTTGTCTCAGACATTACGTCCATTTTGTGGACGGGAAGCATCGCGGAAAAGGCTCGAATTGAACAATGTCGTGGAGGATTCCGCGCCCGAATGGATTTCTGCCGACCAGGGCCGCCTCCGGCAAGTGCTTGTCAGCCTGCTGGGCAACGCCATCAAATTCACTTCGCGGGGAGCCGTGACTTTGCAGGTTTCCCACGCGGCCAACCAACTGAAGGTTGCGGCATCGGACACGGGCATTGGCATTCCTCCCGAAAAGCAGAGCATCATCTTCGAGGCTTTCCAGCAGGCGGACAACTCCACGTCGAGGCGGTACGGAGGCACGGGTATACGATTGACCATCTCAAAGAAACTGGTGGAATCCATGGGTGGACAGCTCCTGCTCGCGAGCGAACCGAGCAAAGGGAGCACGTTTTGGTTCACCAGCGAAGCCCCGCCGGCTTCGGCCCCGCCTCCGAATGCGCAGCCCTTGGCGGAATTACCCCCCCCCGCCCCCGTGCGAATCCTCGTGGCTTAAGACAATCGGGTGAACCAGCACCTGATCCTTGCTCTGCTCCGGAAGCGGGGCCACAACACCGCGGTCGCGGGGAACGGCGTCGAGGCTGTGGCGGCAATCGGTCGGGACTCTTTCGATTTGGTCCTCATGGATATCTAAATGCCGGAAATGGACGGGTGGGAGGCTGTGCGCCGCATCCGCGAAACAGAATTAATGACCGGTCTGCGCCTCCCGGTTGTGGCCATGACGTCACGGGCTATGGCAGGTGATCGCGAGGCAATCCTCGCTGCGGGGATGGATGATTACCTCAAAAACCGATTCAGATGGAGCGGCTTGATACGGTTCTGCACCGAATATCCACCACAAGGCCCCCGGAACTAAGCGCGCGTCCGGCTTTGGGGGAGCCGGCGGGTTCGCGGGAAACACGCCCTTAATCGAGTATGCGTTCGTGGTCGGGGGGCTGGTTTCCAGGGGGATCATTGAGATCGAGGATTTGGGCCACCCTGCTTAACCAACTCGCGCAGGGAATTTCTTGCGGCATTGCGACGCCAGCCCGGAAATAAGCGACGGACCCGTTGGGTTGGCCGTGTCCCCAAATTAGGACACCACAGTTTGGGTTTTCTTGTACTGGGTCAACTTCCAGTAATCGAGCAGCATGAAGATTAGCTTGACTGGCCTTGGGCGAAGGCGGATACTTCGTAGCGGAGGGACAAAGCGATGCATCCTGGAATCACAATGCACAAGATTCCCGTTTCGGGAGCCATGGGCCTTGTCTTTACGGTTGGAATGATCGTCATCGTTCTCCTTTCCCTTCCGCAAGCTCGATGGTTCCTAGCAATGAGCCTGCCCGTCGGTGCGGTCATCGGAATCATCCTGCGGATGACCAGCCGAGATTGACCTTCTACGTTTTTGGTCTTCTTTTTTACCGGCCCGGCCGCGCTGCAAAGCCTTTGCCTCTGCTACAATCTGATTCCTTGATGACTGAGAAGAAACCCATTCTGGTGGTTGCCGGCATCTTACGCAGGGGTGACCGTATTCTGATTTGTCAGCGTCCCCGCACAGACGCGTACGGCTGGCAATGGGAATTCCCAGGCGGCAAGGTCGAAAACGGCGAAGAATTACCCGCCGCCCTTCGGCGCGAACTGGTAGAAGAATTGGGGATCCAAGCGGAAGTTGGCGGGGAGGTCTTTCGCCTGCGCCACCACTATCCCGATCGCTTTGTGGAAGTGGTTTTTTTTGCCATCGCGAGCTACCACGGAGAGGTACGGAACCGGGTGTTTGAGGCCATTGAATGGGCACCGCGCCTCCAGCTTCCGCAATACAACTTCCTGGAAGCGGACCGCGAGATGGTCAATCGCCTCGCCAAGGGGTAGCTTGTTTAACTTCGGGCCAAAGACGACACTGGAAACTGGAAACTGGAAATTCGAAATTGGAAACTCGAAACTGGAAATTGGAAACTTGAAATTCGAAGACCGAGATTCGAAAATCGCCACCGCCGTGTCCGCCAAATGCCAGAACAACGGTGCGAATGCACCATGGGCATCCCGCCGGCAAGTGCCGCCAAGATGGCAAAGCGATATTGTCTCCGCAATGGTTTGGCGCACCGCACGCTTTGCCTCGATTTTCCAGTTTCAAGTTTTCAATTTCCGGTTTCGAGTTTCTAGTTTCAAGTTTCGAGTTTCCGATTTCCAGTTTCAAGTTTCCAATTTCCAACTTCGAGTTTCCAATTTCCAGCTTCGAGTTTCCATTTTCGCCAAAGTCCGCCTCGCGGTTCTTCTGGTGGCCGCTCTAATCCTGCCCGCCGGCACTCTGTGCGCGCAAGTCGAGTCGGTGGAGTCGTCGCCCGCCGCTGCCCTGTGGGTTAGTCATGGCCGCGTGGAAGGCCACTTGGATTTGAGGTCTTCCTCCGACGGCGCCTTCTCACCCGATTCTTCATTGCTCGCTGTGGTTGCGGACGACAAAGTGATGTTAATGAACCTGCGGACCGCGGAAGTCCAGAAGGTCTTGAAACCCCGCGTCCCCGACATCGAAAGCCTCGAGATCCGCTCCGCCAATTTCCTCTCTCCCCACCAGCTCTTCCTGCTCGCCAACGGTGCAATCCATGTCAAAGGCAAAGGGACGAATCCCACTCCGCTGCTGGCGTTCCAGTGGGATGCCGAGGCAGATCATGTGGAAGGAAAGGTGGACGCTGTGGGCGTCAAAGGCGGCTTCAGTCCGGCGCGCTATTTCCCCATGATCGGCTACCTGTTACTTTACAAGGATAGTAATTTCGATCTGTGGAACCCTCGGACCGGCCAGGGCGGCAGGGTCACCATCCCCGACTTGACCCATATTCCCAATCTCTACGAATTCTCTCCTGACGGCCATTGGCTGCTGCTGGCACAGATTCAGACCACCTCGAACGCAGACCCCAGCGTGGTGGAATTGAAAACCCACAAGTTTGTGGATGAACTGCACGGACATGAGGGCACCGTCCTCAGCATGGTTTTTTCCCGCGATGGGACGAAAGTCGTTACCACTTGCGCCGATGGCAAGTTGCGCGTCTACTCAGCAGGCGACTGGAAGCTCATCGAAACGCTCACGGGCCACCACGGACCCGTGCATCGGGCGGAGTTCTCACCCAACGGCAGGTGGATCGCCTCCGCGGGTGAGGACAATACCGTGCGCGTTTGGTCCACGGAGGATGGGACGCTCCTGCAAACCCTCCAGGAGAGTCAGGAACCCGTCCTGGGGGTGGCCTTTTCCCCCGACAGCCGCTTCATCGCTGCCTCCACGGAAAGCCTGGTCCTCACGTGGCAGCGGCAGGGGGGAAATTGAAAGAACTCGGGACTCGGGACACGGGATACGGGTTTCGGGGCCAGGGATGCGGGATTCGGAATTGGCCATTAGGAATCAGGTTTTCGTTCAGGCATTCGCACATATCGTTACCTTCTGAGACCCCGTGCCACGAGCGAGGAACCGCTGCTCGGGCCAAGTCCCGGGCCCCGCATCGCGGATCCCGTATCCCGTATCCCGAACCCCGAGTCTTTCCAACTTGTGTTAAGATTTCTAGTGACCAAGCACTTCAGGAACTGGCGCGAAGCAGAAACAATATGCCTAAAGTCGGAATGATAAGTCTGGGCTGTCCCAAGAATCTCGTGGACAGCGAGGTGATGCTGGGGACCCTGGTTCACCAGGGGTTCGAGCTCACTCCGCGCCCTGACGAGGCTGACGTCATCGTTGTTAATACCTGCGCCTTCATTGAGCCCGCCAAGCAGGAATCCATCAACACAATTCTGGAAATGGCCGAGTACAAGAAATTCGGCACCGCCAAGAAATTGGTGGTGGCCGGATGCCTGGTGGAACGCTACCGGCGTGAGATTCTGGAGCAAATTCCCGAGGTCGATTACGTCATCGGGACCAATGAGCTGGAACGCGTGCTGGAAGCTTGCACCGAACAGCCCCAGCCCCACACAGCGGGCAAGCCCGCGGGGCCGTACCTGTACCATGAGTTCACCCCGCGCGTGCTCTCCACCCCGGGTTATTCCGCCTACTTGAAAATTGCCGAGGGTTGCGACCACCCGTGCACTTTCTGCGTGATTCCGCAAATGCGCGGCGCTTTTCGTTCCCGCCGCTTCGCCTCGGTTATCCGCGAAGCGGAAAACCTGGCCAAGCAGGGTGTGCGGGAAATAACCATAGTCGGGCAGGACACCACCAGTTATGGCGAAGATTTGGGGCTGCACGATGGATTGCCGGCGCTGTTGCGGGGGCTCGGCAAGATTCCGGAACTCGTCTGGGTACGCTTTCTCTACTGCTACCCGAACCGCGTGACGGATGCGCTGATCGCCGCCGTGGCGGAAACACCCAAGGTGGCGAGATATTTCGACATCCCCTTGCAGCACGCGAGCGCAGGCGTCCTGAAGTTGATGAAGCGCGGTTCGAATGGCCGGCAGTTTCTGCGCATGTTGGAGAGAATTCGCGCCGCCATTCCCGGCGTGGCGCTGCGAACATCGTTCATCGTCGGCTTTCCAGGCGAAACCGAGGATGATTTCAAGGCCCTGCTGGACTTCGTCGCGGCGGCGGAGTTTGACCACCTCGGCGTTTTCCTGTATTCGAATGAGGAAACCAGCCGGAGCTTTCCACTGCCGAATCAAGTGCCGGCGGCAACCGCTCGACGCCGGCAGAAGCAGTTGATGTCGCTCCAGCGAAAGATTTCGCGGCGCAACTTGCGGCGGATGGTGGGAAAATCACTGCCCGTGCTGGTGGAAGGGCCGTCGGAAGAAACCGAGTTGCTATATCAGGGCCGCAGCGAGCGCCAGGCGCCTGGCATTGACGGTTGCATCCTCATCAATGATATCGAGGGACCTGCGCCCAAGGCGGGGGATTTCCGCTGGGCCACGATCACCGAAGTCGGCGATTACGATCTGGTGGCGCGCCTGGAGGCGCAAGTTTTTGCCGAAAGGCTGCCAACCGCTAACCCGTTGCCGGCGGTAGGTGCACTGGTGCAAATTCAACCGGTGGCTGCTACGCCGGTGCCGTGATGTGGTTTTATGCGCTGCCCCATCTGCATGCAGAACGTCGCGTGGGAAGGCAATCCGTTCCGCCCCTTTTGCAGTGAGCGATGCAAGATGCTCGATCTGGATAATTGGTTGGAAGGACGTTACCGCATCCCGGCGCCGCTTGATCCCGACGAAGAAAACGCGCCGGAGGAAAGTACCACGGACACCAAGGGGGAGCGTGACTGATCGGCGGGCGGGTCCGGCCATCTGGATTGCCACGGCGGGGGGCGCGGGTTACTTCCCCATTGCCCCTGGAACCGCCGGGTCGCTAGTGGGAGTGGCCGTGGTTGTGGGCTTGGCTCAATTGCCCCTTCACCGTGCCGCAGCGATTGCAGTTCTGGCAGGCGCTTCGCTGGCCCTCTGCGCCTTGGGCATTTGGGCGGCGGGCGAAGCGGAAGAGTTTTTCGGGCGCACGGACCCCGGCCAGGTGGTGGTAGATGAAGTCGTGGGTCAGATGCTCACGTTCCTGCTGCTTCCACACGTCACGTGGAAATGGCTGGCGGGTGGTTTCCTGTTGTTCCGGGCGTTCGATATCGTAAAGCCCTTCCCGGCTCGGCAAGCAGAGCGAATTCCGCGCGGCTGGGGTATCATGTTAGATGATGTTGTTGCGGGCCTGTACGGATTAGCCGTGCTGGCCGTCATAGGATTGATCAACCGATGAGCTTGTGGAAGAAAGCTGAAAAACCCGATTCCGCGGAAAAGCCCGCGGGCAAGGAAACCGAGAAGCCTGGACTCCCTGTGGACAAGCCGGCGGGAACGCGAAAGAACCGGCCACTGATCACCGGGGTCAGTCCGCGTGCCGCGATTCCGGGCGGAGAGATCGTGGTCCGGGGCAGCGGTCTCGCAGATGGCACCAACCACGCGCAAGTGCGGTTTGGCGACCTCCCCGGCGGCTTGCTCTTAAGTTCATCGAACCGTCTGATTGTGCGCGTCCCCGATGACGTCGTCAGCCGGAACCTGACGGTGGAGACGCGGGCCGGCACGAGCGCGCCCGCCCCTGTCGTGGTGGGCATTACCATCGCTGAAAACCTGCATCCCGTGGCCAATCCCGCAGTCGATCCCCAGGGAATCATCTTCACTACATTCAGCGGCACGCGCGGGCAGAAGGTAACGACTTCGGTGTTCAAGATCGATCAGAATCGCGTCATGCACCCGTTTTTGAACGAGGTCATGAACGCGACGGGAGTTGCCCTCGACCACGATGGGAACCTCTACGTGTCCAGCCGCATGGAGGGATCAATCTATAAGGTGACGCCCGGCGGCCAGCGCTCCACCTACGCGCAGGGGATGGGAGTGGCGACGGGAATCGCTTTCGATCGCGATGGAAATCTCTACGTCGGCGACCGCACGGGCACAATCTTTAAGATCAGCCCGGATCGCCAGATTTTTGTTTTCGCCACCATCGAGCCCAGCGTGTCGGCTTATCATTTGGCCTTCAGTACGGTGGGCGACCTTTATGTTTCGGGACCCACGACTTCCAGTTTCGACCATGTGATGCGCATTTCCCCGACGGGTGTCGTCTCGTCTTTTTATCGTGGCCTGGGACGGCCGCAGGGAATGGCCTTCGACATTGAGGGCAATCTTTATGTCGCGGCTTCGCTGGCGGGCAACCGCGGCGTGGTGCGCATCACCCCGGACGCCAAAGCGGAATTAGCCGTTTCCGGCTATGACCTGGTGGGCATGGCCTTCGGCCGCCACGGGTCGATGATACTTGCCACCCATAGCTCGTTGGTCGATCTCCCCCTGGGCATTGAGGGGATGCCGCTGGTGAAGTAGCTATCAGCTATCAGCTTGTCGGACCGAGGAAGGTCCCCTGCCCAGCCGTCCTGAGCAGTAGCCCCGCAAGTTGAAAGCTGTAGGCTGATAGCTGAAAGCTGATAGCTGATAATGGATGCCGAAATCATTGCCGTTGGTTCAGAGCTCCTGACCCCCCAGCACACCGACACCAACTCCCTCTATCTCACGGATAAACTCAACCATTTGGGAATCCTGGTGCGATTTAAGACCATCGTGGGGGACTCGAAGGAGGACCTCGCGGCAGTGCTGCGTGCGGCGCTCGAGCGGTCGCCCCTCATCGTGTTGACCGGCGGCCTGGGGCCGACGGAAGACGACTTGACTCGCGATGTCGCAGCGGAGGTTCTGGGACGCCCGCTGCACGAAATCGCGGAAATTCGCCAGCGCATTCGCGACCGCTATGCACGCTTGGGCCGTACGATGCCCGAGAACAATTTGCGGCAAGCCCAGGTGCCGGAGGGCTGCGAATGGCTGGAAAACCGCAACGGCACGGCGCCGGGGATCTGGATCGAACATGAGGGCCACATCGTGGTGCTGTTGCCGGGCCCGCCGCGCGAACTCGAACCTCTGTTTGAGGCCACCTGCATTCCCCGCCTGGAGCGCGTGGCTTCCGGCGCACGAATCAAAACGCGCGTTTACAAAGTGGTGGGATTGCCGGAATCCGAAGTCGATCAACTCATCGCTCCGCTCTATCGCCCTTACACGAACCCCTCCACCACGATTCTCGCCTCGCCCGGATCGATTGAAGTTCACTTGCGCGCGCGGGCGGCGACGGACCGGGAAGCGGAGGCGTCCCTGGCCGAACTCGGCGACAAAATCGAGATGGCTCTCGAGGACCATGTCTATTCCACCAAAGGCGAAAGCCTGGAGGAAGTCGTTGGCATGTATCTGGTGTTACGGCAGAAAACTGTGGCCGTGGCGGAAAGCTGCACGGGGGGGTTGCTTGCAGAACGGCTGACGCGCATCCCCGGAAGCTCGAGCTATTTCCTGGGCGGCGCCGTTTGTTACACCAATGAGATGAAAACCCGATGGGCGGGAGTTCCCGCGGACCTGATCATGGAGCATGGCGCCGTATCCAAACCCGTTGCCCAGGCGCTAGCGGAGGGCGTTCGTGCCCGCGCGGGTGCGTCCATAGGAGTGGGGATCACCGGAATCGCCGGCCCCACCGGTGGCAGCCAAGAGAAGCCGGTCGGATTGGTTTTCGTCGCTCTCGCCGACGAGCGCGGAACTCAAGTCCGGGAGTTCCATTTTCCCGGCTCCCGCGACCGCGTGCGCCACTGGGCCACGCAAATGGCGCTGGAAATGGTCCGGAGGAGAATCAGGGACTGAAAACACGGGACACGGCGTACGGGATACGGGGTTCGGGATACGGGATTCGGGGATTTGGAACCCGGAATTTGAGATTTGAGATTTGGGGGCCGGGACCGGGCATGAGAATGGTCCCCTGCTCGGAATGCGGGACTCGGGGTTAGAGATGGAAGTGTCCGAGTCCCGAAACCCGATTCCCGATTCCCGATTCCCGAATCCCGTATCCCGCACCCCGTATCCCGTATCTCGATCTTTCAGCCATGCGTGCTTTCATTGCCATTGACCTGCCGGAACCCCTTCATGCCGCACTGGCGGATGCACAGCAAAGTTTCCGTGGCGCCTGTCGCGACGCGCGCTGGACTCGGCCGGAGGGAATTCATCTTACCCTCAAATTCCTCGGCGAGATTTCCGACGCTCAAACCAAGCAGGTGGTGGAAGCGCTCGCGCAAATCGGCGCGCTCGCGCCGTTCCCCGTGGAAGTGAAAGGGTTCGGGTTTTTTCCCCACGCACACAGGCCGCGTGTGTTGTGGGCAGGCGTCGCGGCGCAGCCGGCGCTCGCGGAACTCGCCGCGAATGTCGAGAGCCGCATGGAGAAAATCGGGTTTGCGCGCGAGGACCGCGCCTTCTCGCCGCACCTCACTCTGGCGCGCTTTCAGGTGCCGCGCGCGCAGCCGGCGCTCGAGGCGGCAGTGGCCGGACGCGCGACTGTTTCGCTGGGCAAATTTGAGGCCTCGGAATTTTTCCTGTTTGAAAGTAAACTGTCGCCGCAAGGCGCGCAGTACCGGAAGGTGATGCGCTTTCCGCGGTAGGGCCGAAGGGTGTTCGGCCCGGCCGAGCGCCGCTCGGCCCTACAAAAGCTCGCGATGAGAACTAAAAATTCATGATCGCCGCGACGACTCCCCTCTGCGCATATTTCCTCGGGTCAATTCCCTTCGGATACCTCATTGTCCGCTGGCAAAAAGGAATTGATGTCCGCAGCACGGGTAGCGGCGGCACGGGCGCCACCAACGTGATGCGGAATCTCGGAATCATCGGCTTCGTAGCCACCTTCATCCTGGACCTGGGCAAAGGAATTGTCGCCGTGCTGCTGACCTCGCGCCTCGCTGCGGGAGACCCGCGATGGATCGCCGCTTCCTCGGTCGCGGCCATTCTGGGCCACTGCTTCCCCGTGTGGCTGAAATTCCGCGGAGGCAAAGGTGTCGCCACCGGGGTGGGGGTCTTCATCGCCCTCGCTCCCGTGCAAGTAGCGCTGGTGTTGCTCATCTTTGTCATTATGGTTGCTATTTGGCGTTATATTTCCTTGGGCTCGATTGTGGCCACGGCGGCGTTTCCGCTTGTTGTTTATCTTATGAAAAAGCCGCCCCTGCCCATTGTTCTTGGGGCGGCAGGCGGGGCGCTCATTATCATCTCCATGCACCATGCCAACATTGGCAGGCTGCTGAAGGGGACGGAAAGTAAAGTGGGGAAAAAGAAATCCGAAGTCCGGAGTCCGGAGTCCGGAGTCGCGAACCCGTAGTCGGTTATTGGTGATTGGCGATTTGTGATTGGCGATTGCTCGAAGCGACCTTAGTATTGCGTGGGACCATTGAACGAGATGCTAATCACAAATCACCAATCGCCAATCACCAATGCCACGGACGACGGACAGCCTTTCATGAAACGCATCGCCACCATCGGCGCAGGCAACTGGGGGACGGCACTTGCGGCAACGTTTGCGCAATCGGGCCACACCGTGACGCTTTGGGCATATGAGGCGGAGGTGGTGGCGAGCATCCGCTCGCGGCATGAGAACGAGGTCTTCATGCCCGGCATCAAGCTGCCGGAAAACCTGATCGCCACCAGCGATCTAGGGGAAGCACTGGCGGGTGCGGAAATTGTGGTTACCGTCATGCCTTCGCATGTATGCGCGACGCTCTTTAAGCAAATGCTCCCGCACCTGCGGCCGGAGATGATTTTCGTGAGCGCCACCAAGGGTCTGGACACCGGCCGCTTGATGCGCATGAGTGAAGTCATCCACAGCGTGGTGGGGGAAGTGTTCGCGCCCCGCCTGTGCGCGCTGTCCGGACCCAGCTTTGCCAAAGAAGTCATTCGCGGCGATCCCACCGCCGTGGTGGTGGCTTCTCACGACCGAGGTGCGGCGCAACAGGTGCAGCGCGAGTTCGCTTCCCGTGCGCTGCGCCTCTACACCTCGAGCGACGTGGTGGGAGTGGAGTTGGGTGGGTCAGTGAAGAACGTCATTGCCGTCGCCGCCGGCGCGGTGGAAGGATTGGGGCTCGGGCACAACCCCACCGCCGCGCTGATTACGCGCGGGCTGGCAGAGATGACTCGCCTGGCATGTGCCTGCGGGGCGAAGCGCGAAACCCTTGCCGGCCTCGCCGGCATGGGCGACCTGGTCCTGACCTGCACGGGCGACCTCAGCCGGAATCGTATGGTGGGCGTCGAACTCGGGAAGGGGCGCAAACTCGCGGACATCATCGGGTCGATGCGCATGGTCGCCGAAGGCGTCAAGACCACCACCGCCACAGTAGCGCTGGCAAAAAAGCTTCAGGTGGAAATGCCCATCACCCGTCAAGTTCACAGAATTCTGGAAGGAGAAGTTTCCCCGCGCGAGGCCATCCGTGAGCTGATGGAACGGTCGCTGAAGGAAGAGTGAGGGGAACGAGGTGTCAGGTATCAGGTGTCAGGTGTCAGGTGCCAGGGCGACAACATCAACTCCCCTCCAGCAACTTAGAACCTAAAACCAAGCACCCGACATCCGGAACCTGATACCTGCCGTCTTGCTTTTTTCCTGACACCTGGCACCTTACTCTTTTCCTGACACCTGGCACCTGATACCTGACACCTACGAATTAGTTCGCCTGGGCCACGCTGGCTTGACTGCAAAAGCGATCGAAGGCCTTGGTCAAGTCTTCGGCGATGGCGTAAGGATCGCGTCCCTCAATTTCTTTCCGTTCCAGCATGAAGACTAGCTTGCCGTCGCGCAGCAAGGCAACGGAGGGTGACGAAGGTGGGTAACCGGTAAAGTAACTGCGCGCCTGAGTAGTAGCATCGGTATCTTGGCCGGCAAACACCGTCGCCAAAAACTCCGGGCGCGCCTTGTTCTCGATCGCCATCGCGACGGCCGGCCGGGCCCGTCCCGCCGCGCAGCCGCAGATGGAATTGACGACCACCAGCACCGTGCCGCTGGGTTTGGTCAAGAGTGCGTCTACCTCTGCCGCCGTGCGCAATTCCTGAAAGCCAATGCGCGTAAGTTCCTCCCTCATGGGTTGCACGAATTCTTCTGGGTACATATTTAGCCTCCTGATTGCCCCGTGCGACTGCCTCGGACCGCATGTTCCGAGACTGAATCCGGACCACGGCATCTCGCCGAGGGCTTCTGGCATGCAAATTGTCCTGGTTGCCCTGTGAACAACCCAATTCTTATTATACCATCTTCCGCGGCGGCCCGTGTGACCGAAAGGTCGGGACTTCGCATGTTGCACAAGAACTCGTGGCACGGGCACCCTGCCCGTGTGAAGTCATGACCAAGATGGCCATGCCACAACCACCCGGCATCCCTATCCCACATGTCAAGCAATTTGAATATGTTACTTTCGTCCTATTGATTTCAAGTGTGGTGATTGCCTAAAATGTATTTATAGGGCCGCAAATGCGACAGAAGAAAATGCGTGTCCGGATCCTTTACGTAATCCTGCTGATCCTGATTGGCATCACAGTAGGTCCGCTCTGGTTTTATGGATCGCGAATGATGTCGCTGAACCGGGAACGGCTGGAGACACAGGAGAGTATTCTCCAGACGATCACCTCTCAATCGCTTTCCCAGGTCATCTCGCTTTACATGGAGAACTTGAACCAGCAGTTGAAGGAGTTCTTTGACACCGCGGTGCCGCTGGCGACGCACATTCCTGCCGCCAAATACTCCTCCGATGCGGACTTGCGCGTGGCGCTGGAAGGTTTCGTGGCCGACCGGCCGGCGGTTCTCTATGCCACGGTGCTGAATAACCAGGCCCGGGGCGCGCAGGCGCAAACGCGAAACTTCACCGAGGCGGGTGGTCCCTTTCTGAGCAGGTCCCTGGCCGCGGCCTTCACCGCCGCCCAGCAGGGCCAAGAGTACCGGAGCAACCCCATCACCATATTAGGTCCGGGAGGCAATGACGTGGTCATGGTGATGGCGGAACCTATTCTGCAAAAGAACCAATTCCTGGGAATGGTGGCCGCCGTGGTCACGCTCAGACCCATCACCCAGGCGCTGGCGGATACCAGCGGGAGGTCGGGGCTGGAAGCTTACGTGGTGGACAACGCCGGGCGCCTGGTAACGTCGTACGACCGCGACAAGTTCGCAGGAACGGATATGGTGGCCAGCCCCATCGTGCAGAAATACCTCAATTGGGCCGGCCGCGCCCGCGTGGCCGAGACTTCACTCTTCCCCTTGCAGATGGGCAACCAGATCGTCATGATGCTCGGAACCTACGCACCCACGCAGAAGTTGGGGTGGGGCGTGATTGTCCAAAGGAAAACCAGCGACGCGTTCTTCACCGTCTTCGAAATGCGCCGCCAGACCTTTCAGTTGGGTCTGTTGCTGGTGGTGCTCAGCGTGGTGATCGGCTTCCTGGCCACCAAGGCCATCACCCGCCCCATCGACATGTTGACGCAAACGGCTCGCTCCATCGCCCAGCGCGACTTCACGCAACGCGCGGAGATTCGCAGCCGCACCGAAATTGGCGAACTCGCCTCCACCTTTAACCAGATGGCCGAAGACATTCAGCGCTACATCGGCAATCTGAAGATGGCTTCCGAGCAGAACCGCCAACTCTTTTTTGACGCGATTGAAATGATCGCCGCTGCCGTCGACGCGAAGGACCCGTATACAAAGGGCCATTCCGGACGTGTTGCGCAATTCTCCGTCATCCTGGCGCGAGAGATAGGCCTGCCGGAAGAGGAAGTCGATAAGATTCGCATTTCTGCGACCCTTCACGACGTTGGCAAGATCGGCATCGAAGATCGCGTCCTCAAGAAGCCCGGGGTGCTGACCAATGAAGAGTTTGAAATCATGAAGCGGCATACGGTGATGGGTTATGAAATTGTTCGCCAGGTCAAACAGCTCAACGAAATGCTGCCCGGCATCCGCTGGCACCACGAGGCGTTGAACGGCCGGGGCTATCCCGATGGCGTCAAAGGCGATGAACTGCCGCTGATGGTGCGCATCATTGCCGTGGCGGATACGTTCGACGCCATCACCACCGACCGGCCTTACCAAGCGGGGGCGGAATTTCCCAAAGCGCTCGAAGTCCTGCGCCGGCATGTGGGGACTAAGTACGACCCTATCGTGGTGGACGCCCTGGATTCGGCTTTGGCCAAAGGCAGCTTGGCGAAGTTTGAATTGCGGCGGAGAACGGTGGCGGCAGCCCCTCCTGATCCGGTTAGCCTGCCTCACACTTAAGTGGTCTCCACATCAGAACTAGGACCGAGGAAGTAGCGGTCGCAGGCCTCTCGGATCGCATCCAAAGTGAAGAGGGGTTGTACGTCTTCGTATTTTGCCTTCCAACAAATGTGCTGGATGATGTCCCGCGGATAGCAAGCCCGGAGGGGCTGATGCAGATCAGCAAGGACTTTTGTGAACCCGTCCACGACGGAGGCGTCATACTCCAGGCCAGCCTTCGCGCAAACGCGGCGCGAGATCTCGTGGAACTGTTCGTAATTCACGTAAGTCACCTTGATCTTGGTCTGGATTCTGCGCATGAAGGCTTCGTCGGCCAAGCTAGCAGGATTCAAGTTCGTAGAAAAGGCGACAATCATATCAAAGGGGATTTCAAATTTGTTTCCGCCCGCCAGGGTCAGGAAGTCGATCCTGCGGTCCATGGGCACGATCCAGCGATTGAGCAGCTCTTCGGGCCTTATCCGTTGCCGGCCGAAATCATCGATAATGAGGATGCCGTTGTTCGCCTTCATCTGAAGTGCGGCGGAATAGTAGCCGAGGGCGGGATTGAGCTGAAGGTCCAGCAGTTGCATGGTCAGCTCGCCGCCGACCATCACTCGCGGGCGACGGCAAAGGACCCAGCGCCGGTCGCACTCGCCTGGCATAGCCTCTTGCCTCGATTTGTGGACAAGCGGGTCAAAGACCGTAATGATCTGGCCATGGACCTCCACCGCGTAAGGAATCCACACCGAGTCCTTATAGATGCGGGGTAGGGTCTCCGCAAGCACGGTCTTTCCCGTTCCGGTGGGACCGTACAGGATGATGGATTGCCCGGAGACCAGCGCCGCGCCCAATTGATCTAACATGCTGTCGCTGACCACGAGATTCTCGAAGGCCCTCTGAAGATCGGGCCGGTGGACTACGACGTCCATCACGCTTTGGGCGCGGATCACTTCGACGTAAGCCGAAAGGGACACGGGGGCAGGACCTGCATACATGTCACGCGCCATGACGCTTTGCGCCTCAGCTTGCCCCTTGGACGTCGTGACAATCCTATGCACAGTGCCGACCAAGCCGACGACCTCGACGAACTGTTCCTTGCGGATGTGTTCGAAAATCTCTTGAATGACCCCGAGGTGGAGCTGCATCCGATTGGCCAACTGCGAAAGCGAAAGTTCGCCGGTGAGATAGAGTATCTTCAGGGCCAAATCTTCGAGCAGGTTTATGGGGACACGCGTCTCCGCAACGGTCCTCGGCTGGTTTCCGACAAATCGCATGGTTTCTGCGACCGGGTCGGCATAAACCGTTGTTCCCACCGTTGTTCCCATCGTTATCCTCCGTGGCTCAGAAATTCCACATTACCGATTGGTAATTGCCGTCCGACAATTGCCGCGAGCCCAGGGGCACGCTTGCAGGCTAATCGGCAACCTTAACCTTCCACTTCCTGAAACCTCAATACTAAGCTGGAGTTTCTATTCCAGACTTTCTTCACGACCAGTAACATACACCCGAGCGGCTCGGAATGGAATGGCCTTTCGAGTTATCAGCACCGGGCAAAAGTCCTTTCATCAATTTGATCCCCTACTCCTAACTCTGCCGCCGCGATTTCATCCGCCACAATCCGTCAGATCAAGCTAGAATGAAAGGATATGGTTTCCCTTTTTGGTTCCAGCAGTAAAGAGAAGAAACCCGGCTTCCTGGACCGGCTAAAGCAGGCCGTCGCCTCCACCAAAGCCCAACTGGTTGAAAAGATCGAAGAGATTGTCGAGGGTAGGGCAACTCTCGATGAATCGGTGCTCGACAAACTGGAGGCGACCCTAATCACCGCCGATCTGGGAGTCAGTACGACGCAGGAGATTTTGGGACGGCTGAAGCAGCAAATTAGCCAGGGCAAGCTGCGGGAGACAGCGCAATTGCGCCCCGCCGTGGAGCAAGGGATTCTGGCGATTCTGGAAAAACCCGCCGTCGGGTCCGCAGCCCCCAAAGCCAAACAGCCGCCGCCGGGCATGCCCGCCGTCATCTTTGTGGTGGGCGTAAATGGCGTGGGTAAAACCACCAGCATCGCCAAGCTGGCCCATTACTTTTTGCAGCAGAACCGCCGCCCGCTGCTCTGCGCCGGGGACACCTTCCGCGCCGCGGCCAACGAGCAGTTGGAGATTTGGGCGGGACGGCTGGGCATCGAAATGATCAAGCAGAAGTCCGGGGCGGACCCGGCGGCGGTACTCTTTGACGCCCTGGCGGCGGCCAAAACCCGGCACCCCGATTTGGTCATCGTGGATACAGCAGGCCGCTTGCATACCAAAACCAACCTGATGGCGGAACTGGATAAAATGTGCCGAATCGCGGCGCGCGAAATCCCCAATGCCCCGCATGAGGTGCTGCTGGTAATCGACGCAACCACGGGACAGAACGGGCTCCAGCAGGCGCGGCAGTTCGTGGACCACGGCGGCGCCACAGGCATCATCCTGACCAAGCTCGATGGCACGGCCAAGGGCGGCGTAGTGATCGCCATTGCGCGCGACCTCGGTCTGCCCATTCAGTTTGTCGGTGTCGGCGAGAAAATCGACGATCTGTTGCCCTTTGACCCCCATGAGTTTGTAGAGTCGCTTTTCGAAACGTAATCACTCCGCCGAGCGCTCGGCGGGCATAGATCGCCATTACAGAGCCAACCTGTGCGCCTTCCCCTGTTTTTGACACTTTGGCACGTCTAGACTTTTTCGCTAGTTCTTTTGTCCGAATCTCTGCGCAGTCTTATGGGCTGTATCATGTAGGCTAGAATAATCCTTGACAGGATCAATTTCGGGTGTACACTTGTACCGAAGGGAACGTGCCAACCGCTGGGGAATCAGGCGGGGTTCCGGTGCCTCCAGGTGGATTGGGCAACCATTGGGTGAGGCGAGTTCGCCGCCGCAAGGATCCATTGACCCACGACGCAGAATGTTGAGAGGATGACCGAATTCCAAGTCGTCAAAACGTCGAAAATAAAGGTTCATCCGGGTATGTTGATGAAAACAGATGAGAGCAGGTTTCAGGTATCAGGCACCAAGTGTCACGGGCGGCGTGCCAGAGGTTAACGGTCGAGCACGGGTGCCCGCGGTGGGAAAAATGCAAATATGAAGGTTCATCCGGCTATGTTGATGAAAACAAATAGGGGCGGGTTTTAGGTATTAGGTGCCAAGTGTCAAGGGCGTAGCGCCAGAGGCTGACGGTCGGGCGCGGATGGCCGGTGCGGGAAAAATGCAAATATGAAGGTTCAGAAAGCGCCGGGATAAACCGGCAGGAAGCGGAGGATGAAAATTCCTCACGAGGAAGGAGTAGCGATCCGCTCGGCCCCGAGTTTTGCGCGGTGGGTCGCGAGGCATGCCGT
>JBEKLF010000058.1:0-36134 GCA_050010335.1 Terriglobia bacterium | reverse complement strand
TTCCATCGTTCACCCTCCGGGTGTGGGTCTGGATTTCTTCGCAAAATCTCTATAACACACATCCCGTGAGGGTGAACGCCTTTTCTGCGGTCTCCCGCTCGTACCAATCGCGATTCTTGGGACGGGGATCGAAACCACCTGAAAAAGTTGATCGCACTCTGCAAGGCTTACGATAATGGCCATTCCGTACTCGCTGAGGCCCGTCGGCTTTGCAATCCTCGCTGGCATGCATTAGCGAAGGACTTGGACGAGGCGATACGGGCTTGGCAACCACCGCGCGATAACATCGAACGCGGCGTGGAACCGCTAGAGGCAGCAGTTCCTCAAACACGCCCCGGCTTTTGGAAGCGGCTGTTTGGTGGTGCTCGACCACCTTCTAAGGCCGAGAAGGCATTCAACACTGGATGCGCATCGTGCGGTGGCGGGAGTCTCGCAAAGGTCGCGCTTCAGGAGCTGAACCGAGATTCGATTTTTTCAGGCACTCTTCTGCGCTGCATTTCCTGCGGGCGACTATTCTGCGATTCGTCGGTCATTCTAGAGGACCTGCGGACGCTCCAACCGCTTCGCACTTGGGTCGAGGACGCCACACAGGAGCATCCTGCTTCCTTACCCCGCGCTGCTTTTGTGCACGCAGATCCGAGTCCTCCACGGACGACGGTCTATAAGTGCATTCTCGGACGCCCGTTTCATTCAGAGATCGGGATGAAGTTCATCAGAAGCATCCTGTGGAACTGTATTCTCATACCGAACACACTCAAGCACCGCACGATTACAGAGCGCCTTTCAATAGAGATTGATGGATATTCAGAGGACAAGCGCGAGATTTGGCAGATTCCTGAGCTTACGTCGTTTTTCTACATGCTGCACGATCAGGTACCGGCGATTGAGTTTTGGCTTACAGCGGATTCGTTGAAGGTATTTCTTAAGACCGCGACAGCAGGTATCCCCCAAAATATGAAAAGGGATATTCTCCAATTGTCCGCTGCCATAAACGCCACAATGAAAAATGAAATGAATAAACAATTCGATGGCGTCTCGGACGAGCTACAGCTTGCGCGATGGCTCATGACCGAGTCGAGCGCCAAGGCCGAGTCGTTTTTGAAGAGCGAGTTTCAAGGAAAGGATGATGTTGTTCGGAGCATTCAAGCTGAGAGCGAGCTCTACAAAGCACGCACAAAAGCTTTCAATGTGTCATCCCTCCATCCTTGATCCCGGCATCACGCTAAGAATCCCCCCTGATCCACTGAAAGCGATCGGGATAGGGGGGCGGGGTAGCCACAGTCAGTCCCTTCCTGACTGTGGGTCTTTATGTAGGGGACAAGCCCACCGTCAATTTCATGACGATTGCCCCAGGTCGCCGCTGCAAGGCAGGTGGTGCGCACTTCGCGATTCCTGCGACAGGTGCGGCAAACCAACCTCTCACCTGCCAGCTTTCAGCTCGGTCCTTGTGCAGATTCCTCCTGTTTCAGCCGCTCGGCCAGCAAAACCTTGAGCAGCGATTGATAGGGAACATCGCGCTTATTCGCCAGGACTTTGAGCCGGGCGACGAGAGCTTCGGGCAAGCGCAGCGAAATCGTTCGGGTGGAAGGCTGCAGATTTGGTAGCAGAGCGCGTTGCGCCTTGGTCCAATCCAGGTACTCGCTCGAATCGTGGCTGGCCCAAGAAGCTCTTTCGCGCGCCTCGGACCTAAATTTCGGAATAACCTTTTTGTTCATTCTTCTCATGAAGTGGAACGCCCTAGCGCCAGTCTTGGGCGCCGTGGTAGATGTGCAGGATTTCGACGGCTTCGGCATTCACTCGATAGACCACAACGTAAGGGAGAGGTGTAATAGTCAGTTCTCTTGTGCCGCTACGGTGGCCGGGTCTGCGCCGGTGGGGTGTAGTCTTAAGGGAACGAACGTGCTGGTAAATCGTTCGCACGGTCGGCTCGCCAAAATGAGGGTAATGGTCTTCCAGATAATTCTTGATGGCTTCTAAATCCTCGGCGGCGGGAACGGTCCAACGTATGCGCATCAGCGCTTGAACATGCGTTCGATACGCGCGTCCATTTCCTCTTCCTCAAAAAACTCGCCGCGCTCTGCCGCCGCAATGCCTTTTTCGACGGCGGCAAGGAACCCGGCCTCGTCGTCCAGATAGCGGACAAGGACATCCTTCACCAAGCGCTCGGGGTCGGTACCGGCCTTGGTGGCCATCTGCGCAAGCCGCGCTTCCTGCTCGGGGGTGAAATGTACTTCCATCGCCTTCAGGATAACGGAAAAGCTTCGCTTCAGGCAAGTTCCAAGTGCGCCCTATTTGGAACGTGGGGTTGTTCTCTGCCTCTGAGGATTGCGGCCATCACGCGGGGGTTACGGCGTCCGTGCATCAACGGACAGAGGTCGGCTCTTACTGCCTGAAAATCGTCACCCCGGATTGTTCGGCAGCCTTGCGCATTGGCACGTCAAGAGTAGCGAGGACGAGTCTCTCACGTGAAGCAAGATCGACATACGCCGCGTTGTAGGCCGTGAGGGCATAGCGCATCGCCGCCGCCGTTCCATCTCGAACGACCGTCAAGGGGGAAGCGTTTTCAACCTCGATGGTCAAGTGTGACAGGGCAGCCAGAAACGCCTTCTCGTCGGTGGAGGTGATGCGCTTGCGCAGATAGGCGACAGCAAGGCCGTTGGCAATCTCCCGCGCCCAGAGTTCGGGAACACGCAAGCCTTCCTGCTCGACGACGGCTAAAACGGCGTCGGCATAGGCGCTGCTTTCATCGGGCAAAGCCCATGCAAGGGCGACAGAAGCATCCACGACGAGAGGCATTTATCGGCGGCCATAGTTGACGTAATCGCGCGTTGTCCAGCCTTCAGGATCAGGTTTGACGCGCGCGCGTAATGCACGCACCTCGGCAACCACACTGCCGGGGGGTGCGGCGCGGAAGCCAGCATCTCCCTCAAGCAGACGCAACACGGCATCCTTCACTAACCGCTCGGCATCGGTACCTGCGTTCGTGGCAATCTGCGCAAGCTGCGCTTCCTGCTCGGGAGTGAAATGTACTTCCATCGCCTTCAGGATAAGGGAAGAGCTTCGCTTCAGGCAAGTTCCAAGTGCGCCCTATTTGGAACGTGGGGTTATTCTCTGCCTCTGGGGATTGTGGCCATCACGCGGGGGTTGCGGCGTCCGTGCATCACCGCGATAATGCACAAAGGTTTTTCGTCGGGCGCATAGGCAATCAGGTATTCTCGAAGCAAAATGAAGCGCAGAGGCCGTGAGGTGAGGTCCGGGCGTCTGTGGCCCTGATGGGGAAAAGGGACAAGCCTGCGCAGGGTGCTGAGTATATCCTCGCGAACCCGGCGGGCCGCAAGCGGGTTATCTTCCGCGATGAATTCCCAAATGTCGGTAATGTCCTGGGCTGCGAGGGGATGAAGGGCAAAGCCTTGTTCTGCGCTCATTGAGGCGAATGCTTCTTGAGCAATTCATCCTCGCGGCGGCGAAGGCTTTCAAAAAATTCCTCGCCGTCGAGGGGTTTCACCCTGCCGCATTTCAGGTCGTCATAGCGGCTGTTGAGCATTTCCCGCGTTTTTGCAAGCTCGTCAACATATCCCGCCATGGCGTCCTCCACGAGCTCATCCGTCCCGCGTCCGCTCTGCGCGGCGAGGTCCTTGAGCTTCTTTTCCGTCTCGGAGGTGAAGTGCACTTCCATGGCTTTCAGGATAACGGAAAACCTCCGCTTCAGGCAAGCTGCAAGTTGGACAATTCGGGGTCGTGCCACGCATCACAGCGGAATGTTCCCGTGCTTTTTCGGGGGCAGGGTGTCGCGCTTGGTTTCGAGCATCTGGAGGGCGGCGATCAATTTGGGGCGGGTATCGTGGGGTTCGATGATGGCGTCCACCCAGCCGCGTTCGGCGGCGATATAAGGGTTAGCGAAACGTTCACGGAATTCATCCACCTTTTCGTGCCGCAGTTTCTCGGGCTCTTCGGCTTTTTGCAGCTCTCGCCGGTAGACGATGTTCACCGCGCCTTCCGGTCCCATCACGGCGATTTCTGCTGTCGGGTACGCCAGGTTGACATCGGTCCGGAGGTGTTTGGAGGCCATGACGCAATACGCGCCGCCGTAAGCTTTGCGGGTGATGATGGTGATTTTGGGCACGGTGGCTTCCGCGTAGGCGAAGAGGAGCTTGGCGCCATGGCGGATGATGCCGCCGTGTTCCTCCTGCGTTCCGGGCAGGAACCCCGGCACATCCTCGAAGGTGATGATCGGGATGTTAAAGGCGTCGCAGAAACGCACGAAGCGTGCGCCCTTGACGGAGGCGTTGATATCGAGGCAACCCGCCAGGACCGCGGGCTGATTGGCCACGATGCCCACCGATTGCCCGGCGAGGCGCGCAAATCCCACCACCAGATTCTTGGCAAAGTGCTCGTGGACTTCCACAAAATAGCCGTCGTCCACGACCCGCGTGAAGATTTCTTTGATGTCGTAAGGCTGGTCAGGTTCAAAGGGTACCAGGGTGTCAAGTTGTTCATCCCGCCGGTCGGCGGGATCCCGGCTCTCGACGCGGGGTGGGTCCTCCTGATTGTTCTGTGGCATGAAGCTGAGCAATTCGCGAATGAGGGCGAGGCAGTCCGCGTCGTCGCGAGCGATGAAGTGCGCTACCCCGCTTGTGGCGTTGTGGGTCAAGGGGCCGCCCAGATCTTCCTTGCTCACATCCTCGTGCATGACAGTCTTGATGACGTCCGGCCCGGTCACAAACATGTAGCTGGAATTCTGCACCATCACGTTGAAATCGGTAATGGCCGGCGAATAGACCGCTCCGCCCGCGCACGGTCCCATGATGGCGGAGATTTGCGGGATGACGCCGGAGGCCAGCGTGTTGCGCAGGAAAATATCGGCATAGCCGGCGAGTGACGCTACGCCTTCCTGAATGCGTGCGCCCCCGGAGTCGTTCAAGCCGATCACCGGTGCGCCCACTTTCATCGCCAGATCCATCACCTTGCAGATTTTGGCGGCGTTGGCTTCACTCAGCGAGCCCCCAAACACTGTGAAGTCCTGGGCGAAGGCGAAGGCCTCGCGCCCGTTGATTCTCCCAAAGCCCGTCACCACGCCATCGCCCGGAATGCGTTGCTGGTCCATGCCAAAGTCCTGGCAATGGTGCTCGACGAGCTTGTCAATTTCCTCGAAGCTGCCCTCGTCGAAAAGCAACGCGATCCGCTCGTGCGCGGTGAGTTTTCCCTCCGCGTGATCGCGGGCGCGCCGTTCCTTGCCGCCGCCCGCCTCCGCTTCCGCATGGCGCCGGCGGAGTTCTACGAGTCTTTGCTCACGAGTCATCCTGAACCTGAAAGGAAGTATAGTCGAGATTGATGATAGCAGACAAGGGCGCGGTGCCTGGCGTAACGATAGCTCTACCCTCGCGACCTGCCACGTGATAATATCACGCCCGCCATGTCCGACCTTGAAAACAGAGTGTTTCCGCCGGATTTTCTGCTCGCCCTGAAGACCCTTGTCAACGTCCACCATTCCATCTATCGCAATGTCCCGCCACAAGGTATTTACTTTGAAGCCCTGGTTCTAGAGGCGTTCACCCAAATTAAGAAACCCTTCACGCCAATAGAGCCAACGGAGCGTAATCTTCCAGCGCACGACCTGCTTGTGGAGGGTACTAAGATATCCATTAAGATGGAGACGGGCGCCGCAACCAAGGATAAGCGCATCACCATCACGAAACTCTGCACCACCGAGAAGGAGCCATGGACACCAGACGTTTTGATCGGGCGAGTGATGGCCCACCTTAGCCGTTACGATGTAATTCTAATGCTCAGGGCTGTATGGGAACATCCGCTCATTCATTATCAGATCTTGGAAATCCCAATTGACCTCTTGGCCTTGATCGAGAAAGCAGACCTCAGAGGAAGCGGCAAGAGGAGAGGACGTCAGAGCCTGGGGGCCGACGTTTACCGGGAAAGCGACAAGGTTTTTCACGTTCACTTTGATGGTTCAGATGGAAAGTGCTCGGTGCGTGGGATACGCCTTCAGGATTGTCGGCTGCTTACTAGCTGGGATTATCGTGTTCGGGAAGGGTAGCTACTCACATTTTTTCGACTTGCGGAATATCAGCCAATAGCAATGCTGCCGCCGACTGTGGTGAGCTACTTTCCACTTCGGGTCAATTATAGGTCCTTTGCGAATTTTGATGATGCAGTCACAGGGCTGGAATCCCACCTCTTTCGCGGCTTGAACCAATTCAACGTGAGCCCACTGGTAGCGGTGGTGGTGAACGTAATCAGCGATCTTCGCCAGCAGGATACCCTCTGGTCGCAAGACGCGATATGCCTCCCGGACAAACGGTGGAAATGTGTGCGTGAAGGTGTAGCCCATTTCCTTCGGTGATTGGGACCCCAGCCCGAATCGAACTGTGAAATCCTTTTGTTTATCCCGGCCCTGATTGGGAATATGGGGAGGGTCGTACACCACTACATCAAAAACGCCGCTTTTGAATGGCAGTTTCGTATTGTCAGCTACCACTGTAGGGTCGTGGGAAGCCTCTATATCCACGCCAATAACCTTGCGCTCGCTTCCTCGCCAAAACCTGCCACCATTCACGGTGGCATCCAAAATGCGCTTAGGGGGTCGGCGGGGGTAAAAATTGAGAAGCTTTTCGATTAACTCAGCATCCTCTCCGGTCCACACCGAGGGAAGTGGGTCGTATCCAACTGTCTCCAGCTTGCGCGGCATGATTAAGGTTGCCATCGAGTTAGCGACTTCTAAGTATTCTAGCTCCAATTGCTCTCGCATCGATAGTACTATCGGCAGTTCCCCACGTCAGCAATATGGTTTTTCAAGCCATAAGTGAACGAAGCGCGGGCCTATTATGCAGGTCCACTGCTTTTCGTTGTTGCCACCGCTCACCGCGCCGTCCAACCGCCGTCAATCAGCAGGGTATGTCCGGTGATGAGCGAAGCTGCGGACGATGCCAGAAAGACCACGGCCCCCGCAACTTCCTGCGGCTCGCCGATGCGATGGAGCGCCGCGATTCGCTCCACGGTGTCAGCGCGGAAGGCCGGGTCGGAGAGCGCTTCCTCGGTGCCCGGTGTAAAGATGAACGTGGGCGCCACGGCGTTCACTCGGATGTTGTACTTGCCCCATTCGACGGCCAGGCATTTCGTGAGGTGGGCAATGGCGGCTTTATTTAGGCAGTAGACCGATTCCGTAGGCAAGGCCGCGAACCCTGCCTGCGAACTCATATTGATAATGCAGCCGCGCGATTGGCGTCGCATGATGCGCTGGGCAGCCTGGCAGCCAAAGAAAGTGGACTTGGCATTCAAGGCGATAGTCCGGTCAAATTCCTCCTCGCTTACATCCTCGGCAAGATTATTCCATCCACCGCCAGCGTTGTTAACCAGAATATCAAGCCGCCCAAAGCGCGCAACCACCGCGTCGATGGCGCTCGCGATCTGATTCAGATGGGTCACGTCCATTTGGAGCGCCAAAGTCTGGCGGCCCATGCTCGTAATCTCCGAGGCAAGTTCTCCGCCGGTCGAAACGTCGCGCAGTCCCAGGGCCACGTCGGCCCCTGCCTGCGCTAGTTCGAGAGAAATCGCGCGTCCCAACCCACGCGCGGCGCCTGTCACCAGGGCCACTTGGCCGGTCAAATCAAATTGCGAAACGGTTTTCATCACGCCTCCATTGAAGTGAATCGTATTGTGCGGGGGTCATGGTAGGGCGGGGCGGTGCAGAGTGTCAAGGCGAGGGAGGCACGCATCGCCATGTGCCAAGACGCGATAGCGGCGCCAGCAAGTTTCCCGCGGGGCGGGAAGCTGAGAAGAATTGTATCATTCATCGCAGAGCCGCTGAGACGCCGAGAGAAGGTCCCTTGCTCTCATACCTCAGCGCCTTTGCGATTAGAGAGAGTAATTCTTCCCACCATCCTTTGCCGTGGGAACAGTGCTCAGCGCCCAAACTCGATCATCCCAACAAGCTAAGTGCCCCCGCCACCGACGGCGAACTGGTTCCCGACCCCCAATCGAGTTGATTTAGGCCTTGCTCGAGGCTCGAATAGGCTGTCTGCGCGGCCGACAGGTTCCCGGATTGCAGGGCTGATCCCAGGCTGCTGAAAAGTTGCGACAATGAGCTTTCCGTGGAGGCGTTCGCAGTTTGCGAACTGCTCTGCGCGTGGTGGTGATGGTGCTGACCGTGACCCGCTTGCTGCACATCCTGTTGAAGCGCCGTGTAGGCTTTCTGCGCGACCGCGAGACCTCCGGATTGCAACGCCGATCCCAAAGCACTAAATGCCTGGGAAAGCGCGCCGTTGCCTTGCAGTGGGCTTGATACGTTCTTACTCAAGGTGCTGAAATCCGATTGGGCCTGGGTCAGATTCCCAGCCTGAAGGTCCTGCCCCAATTGTTGAAACTCATTTTGGATCTTCTGTGCCCTTGCTTGCCAGGTTTGCAAACTTTGACTCAAGGAGTTGCTGGATGAAACGCCGGATACGGACATTGTCCACCTCGAATTGACAATGGATTTCAGATTTGCGGTTTGGAATTAGTGACCCTGTGCATCCGCTCTCTCTTCAATCCAAACTTGGAACTTGAAATTCCAAAAGGGTTTGGCTCCTTGCCGCCGAGGAAGCACTTTCACCGGTGCATTCACAATTGATCACCACCAACCTTCCGGCGGTGCTGAACCCTTCTTTCGCTTCCGACTATCTGCAAGCGGCAGTCCGTCCGTGCATTTTCCGGAAGTGCTTGTATCTAGTTGGCAGTGCGGGAGTTGACAAGCTGACTTCCTGGACATGGGAATCCGCTCCCTACGGCGATGGGCAATATAGGTCCATGGCACCCCCAAGAACGAGGAAAGTTTTGCCTGCCCGGATGGGCATTGATTATGAGGTTTTTTCCGGAGAGGGTTCGGCCGAGTCTTCCCCACGCTCAGGTGAAGTGGTCCGGTTGGGTTCCAGGTCGGGAATGCCGCACCAGACTTCACAGGCGAGGATGGAATTGGTGGGTTGTTTTGGATCGTATTTCACACTGGTCGTCTGGCCGGGAAGGAACGGCGCGGCAGCGGCGATTTCCGGCAGCGCGCTCAGATCCTGCGCCGCCTCGTAAGTGACCCCAGCCACCTCGTAGTCATAAAGGAGAATCGGCCCGGCGGGGCCACCCGTGACCGGCTCCGCCAATTCGACGATTCTTCCCAGAATAATGCGCCCGCAAGCATTCACTCCCAATCGACGCAAGCGTTCGATTTCGTCAGGGCTTTTGCGCCGCCAGCGCCGCACGGTCCTCCACGCCCACACGCCCGCGAGTGCGATCGCGGCCGTCCCCACCACGACAATACTCAAATCCTTCGAAAGCGCCACAGCCCTTACATTCCCAATATCGTTATTGGATTTTAGAACTCTAAAGTTTAAAGTATAAGGGATAAAGGCTGGTGACCCTCCTTCTTTAACCCTCAGCCTTTAGCACTTACACATCCTCCTTACTTCGTTTCCTCTGCTTTTTTCTGCGACCCCTTGCTCTCGTTGCCGGAAAGGTCAACGGCCGTAACATAGTAGGTGAGAGTCATTCCCGGTGGGGCGGTCGCATCGCGGAAGATCGGTGTATGCAAGAGTTCCTTATTCACCCGCTGGGCGGTTTGGTTGTCCAGCCGATAGACGTTATACCCCGCCAAATCGGCTTCTGTGTTGGCCGTCCAAACCAGCTCCACTGCCCCCCCCGAGTAGATGCTTGACAATCCCTGCGGCGGGGCGGGCGGGAAGACATCGCGTGGCGTGACCTTCACTGCCGGAGAAGCATCACTCATGGCGAGATGGCCGGGCATTCCAAATACCGCACTCACCTGGTAGTAGTAGGTCTGGCCGAATTCAAACTGGCTATCCCGGTAGGGGGGAGTGGGAATCTCTCCCAGAAGTTCAAAGGTGCCGGCCTGGCCGGTCGAACTGCGATAAATGCGGTATCCGGCCAGGTCATGGATGGCTTCACCGCTGAGCGCACGGGTGGGTGGAGGAAATTGAACTTCCACGGCTTTTTCTGTAACCACGCATTGGACGCTCCCCAAGGGCTCCGAGACGTCGTAGATCGGCACGTCGACGTAGTTGGAGGGATCGCTTTCGAGGGGCCGGTGCCGGTATCCCCGCGTCAGCGTGCGGACCCCGACCACCAGGGTCTGTCCGCGCCAATCGTGAAATTCCCGCTCGGTTAGATGCGCGGGGTAAGAAACACTGTTGTCCATTGCGTACGGTAACCACTCGGCGCGGATGAGGCGCGTCCAAATCTCGGGCTCTGGAAGCTTAGAGAGTCCTGTTCCCTGAGGGCCTACGGCGCGAAGAATCTCGACCTCCAACGGCTTCGTTAAACGCTCCCCCTCCGTCGTCTGCTGAGGAAGGCTGAAATGGACTTCCAAGCTTTGGCCAACTTGCACAACGGAGAGGTTTGTGATTTTCGCTGGCCGCTCCAGACGGGGAGGGTGGGGAGTCCCTTGTACGCCGCACCCAAACAGCCACCCGCCGGCGGAAGCAAGTACCAATATTTGCAGGACCCGTCTCGGCGCGCTGGTTCGGTGAAGGGAGAAGGTGGCGGCGGCCGCTCGCGGCGCTCGAAAATAAGGTTTCACAGGATATATCGGCTGAGGTCTTGATTCTTGACGATGTCCGTCAATTGCTTCTGTACGTAGGCAGCGTCAATGCGCACGATCTTCTTCTTCAGGTCCGGCCCTTCAAAGGAAATTTCATCCAGCAGCTTTTCCATGATGGTGTGAAGCCGCCGGGCTCCGATGTTTTCCGTGGCTTCATTCACCGCCGCCGCAAACTTGGCGATTTCCTGAAGCGATTCATCGCTGAAGCTCAGCTTGATGCCTTCCGTCTCGAGCAGCGCAATATACTGCTTCACCAGGGCGCTTTTGGGCTCCTTCAGGATGCGGATGAAATCCTCCGTGGTGAGCGAATGCAATTCCACTCGGATGGGAAACCGGCCCTGCAACTCGGGAATCAGGTCGGACGGCTTGGAGACGTGGAACGCACCCGCGGCGATGAACAGAACGTGGTCCGTGCGGACCATGCCGTAACGGGTATTAACCGTGGTGCCTTCGACGATCGGCAGGATATCGCGTTGCACGCCCTCGCGGCTCACGTCCGGCCCGCCACCCCCTCGCTCCCGCCCAGCAATCTTATCGATCTCATCCAGAAAAATAATGCCCGACTGCTCGGCGCGCTCCACCGCCGTGCGCGTAACCTGGTCCATGTCAATCAGCCGGTTCTCCTCTTCCTGGATCAGGTACTCCATGGCCTCGGTCACGTGCATCCGCCGCTTTTTGGTGCGCTGGCCGAAAAGTCCGGGAAGGACATCCTTGATATTGATATCCATTTCTTCCACGCCCTGCGAGGAAACGATTTCGAACGAGGGCATGCTGCGGTCGCGCATTTCCACTTCCACTTCCCGGTCATCCAGTTTGCCTTCGCGAAGCTGGGCGCGGAGTTTTTCGCGGGTGCGCTGAAATTGCTCGTGCGACGAGGCTACACGGCCATCGTCGAGGTCCCCCGGAGTTTTTTCCGGCTTCCTCATCACGGGGGGAGGCGGCAGGAGGAGATCGAGCAGTCGCTCCTCGGCATTCTGTTCGGCCTTCTCCGCAACCTCGTCCACTTTTTCTTCGCGCACCATATCAATGGACACTTCCACCAGATCGCGGATCATCGATTCCACGTCGCGCCCGACGTATCCGACTTCGGTGAAGCGTGAAGCTTCCACCTTGAGGAAGGGGGAATTCGTCAGGCGCGCCAGGCGGCGAGCGATTTCCGTTTTGCCCACGCCGGTCGGCCCGATCATGATGATGTTCTTGGGAAGGATGTCTTCGGCGAGTTCCGGCGCCAGCTTTTGCCGGCGCATGCGATTGCGCAGAGCCACCGCCACCGACCGCTTGGCGTTGGCCTGGCCCACCACATACTTGTCCAGCTCCGCCACAATCTGCCGGGGAGTCAGGTCGTCGAGCGACGTGGCAGTCTCGATATTCTCGGGCAAGTAGAAAACCATCTCTAAAGTGCAAAGTGTAAAGGATAAAGGGTAAAGCCTGGTTCAGTTCACAACTTTGAGCCTTACCCCTTATCCTTTACCCTTTAGCCTTTACCCTTTCTTAGATCTCCTCAATCACGATCTGGTCGTTGGTGAAAATGCAAATCTGACTGGCCAGAAGCATGGCCTCCTGCACGATTTCTTTGGCAGGCATTTCCGTGTGTTTGGCGAGAGCGCGCGCGGCCGCCAGAGCAAAGGGCCCACCCGAGCCAATCGCTACAATCCCGTCGTCGGGCTCGATCACGTCGCCATTGCCGCTGACGAGGTAGGTATATTTATCGTCCGCCACCAACAGCAATGCTTCCAGGTGCCGCAGGGCACGATCGGTGCGCCAATCCTTGGCCAGCTCCACCACGGCGCGGTTCAGGTTGCCGTGGTATTCCTCGAGTTTTTGTTCGAAGCGGGAAAACAGGGAGAGCGCGTCTGCGGTGCTGCCGGCAAAGCCCGCGATGACCTTTTCATTGTACAGGCGGCGGATTTTGCGGGCTTTCTGTTTCATCACGCTTTCGCCCATGGTGACCTGGCCATCGCCGCCCATGGCCAATCGCCCGCCCCGGCGCACGCACAAGATCGTAGTGCTGCGAATCCTCGATGATTCCTTCACGGCGTCTCCATCAAATCATTATAGCAGATGCCTCGGAAACCGGGGGTCGGGACACGGGATACGGGACACGGGGATGGAATTAACAAATTATAAATTCTGAATGCAAGGCTTCCGGCCCCTTCAGTAGCCCTTCCCGCCTGACATTTCATGTATACCTTCGACATCAAGAGAAGAGCCCTGGGTCAGAAATGCCGGGCTACCCGCTGGCAAGGCGTATAGTCAAATGCGCGGGGGCGGAGTTCGCTTCTCTCCAGAGTTCAAGTTCATATCTCACCCCCCGTTCCAGCCGAAAGATCCGGGAATTGGGTGGGGAAACAACAGTGTACGTGCCAGTGTCGGGATCAGCGAGTGAAACCGAGTTGTCGCCTTCTCTCAGGATCATTGCGTGGAGCTGGGGAGTTCCAGAGTTTGCCTTGATTTCCCATATCGTGGAGTGAGTCTGCGGGTTTGTCAGGCGGACCCGACTGATGGTTGTGGGATACTCTCCCAACGTTTCGACATCAACGACGACCGCGTCTCCCACATTTAACACTCTTACTGGAGGCTTGGCGCTGCATGCGACGAGGCAGCACAGCAAGAGTATGCCTATCATGGCCGGCAGGCTATAAACCATGATTCTCTCGGAATTACTGTGCCGCGAACGTATTAACCAATCCATAGGCCGCTATCCAGAAATGGTTTAGTGCCGGAATGTGGCGCAATTGAGATTCGAGATGTTCAGTATTCATAGTTTATAATTCAGAATTCATAATTTGCTTTCGCCCCTAACCCCGTATCCCGTGTCCCGAATCCCGGTTCTATTTCACTCGGGGGTGAAGTAGTTGGCGGGATACTCTTCGTTGTATTTGGCGGAGATCCGGAACGTTTCCCCGATGCGGTCTCCGTTCAAGTAGCGTGTGATGTGCATGGGGGTTTGTATGCCGTCGACGGTTTTGTAGTCCGAGTACGCGTCCGAATAATCATCCCAGGCATCTTCCTTCACATTCCTTATTCGGTAGGAGATGCGGGAAGGGACGAAGGTCTGCCGGTGCAAGTCCAGGCGCACGCTGGTCCCTCCCGGGGCGGTAATCTCGATGCCCTGGGTCGGCACATTGTCAACAAAGTCAACTTTGCCGATTTGGATGAGCACGCCTGGTTCGTTGATGCGTAAGCGCAGAATGTTTTCTAAACTGTAGCGGTTGGAAATGATCCAGCCTTGTAGCTGCTGATCAGGCTGAGAGATGAGGCCGTAGCGATCGAGCTCCCAACCTTTGTCACCGCTGTTGATCAGGATGACCGGCTTGGTCTTTCCATACGAGAAGCGCCGCTTGTCGGGGTACGCCACCCAGCTCTCGAAGGGTTCCATGCCAGCGGTGTTTCCGTCCTGGAAGAAAAACACGCGGCCCTTGGTGGTCAGGGATTTAGCATTCAAGAACGACGGGCCGCCCAGCCCCTGAATGGTGCGATCCAGCATTTGGCGTGCTTTGGGGTCCACGTTCTGGGTGAGTTGAGGAGCCGCGGGCTGTTGTGCCGGGAGCCTGCTGGGGATCACGCCGATCACCAGGGCGAACGTCCCGAGGAGGTGAAAGAACTGGGTGCGAAGCGAGTTAACCACAGAGAACGTTTCCTCCATTGATGTTGATGACCTCTCCGGTCATGTAGGTTGAGAGCGACGAGGCGAGGAAGAGGATGGGCATAGCCACCTCTTCCGGACGGCCGAACCGGCCGAGCGGGATGGTGGAGATGGCTTGGCGGCGGTAGCGGCGGTTCTTCAGCACCGGCCGCGCCATGTCCGTCTCGATCCACCCTGGGGCCACACAGTTCACAAGAATATGATGCGAGGCAAGCTCGGTGGAGAGGCCTTTTACCAAACTAATTACTCCTCCTTTGGACGCTCCGTAATGGGTGTGAAACGCCTCGCCGCGCTGGCCGGCGGTGGAGGATACCACGATAATGCGGCCGCCCTGCTGGCGGATCATTTGCGGGAGGGCGTGGTGGATGACCGAGTAAACTCCCTTGAGGTTGACCGCCATCATTTCATCCCATTCTCTCTCCGTCATTTTCTCGACGGGCAGGGGCGCGTAGTTCCAGATGCCCGCGTTCGCTACCAGGACGTCCAGCCTTCCAAAATGGCGAATCGCCGTGTCCACCAATCGCTTGGCGTCCACCATCTTTGTCACATTTGCGCGTACGGCAACTACTCTGCCACTGCCCCCGCAGGTTTTCACCAACTCTCTTGCTTGGCTGGCCGCACGCAGATAACTGAAGACTACTTTCCCGCCCGCCTCCGCGAAGAGTTTTACCGTGGCCGCGCCGATGCCGCGCGAGCCGCCGGTGATTATCACGGCCTGGTTATCAAGAGTAATGTTCATTGGGCCTTGTCCGTCAATCGGGTGACCCGGCGATCAGGTGATCTGGCAAGCAAATCCCCGCGCCGCCCCTCGTTCATGTTCCCCCCGCGGTCTTAGGCGACGCAATATAAATGGATAGGATATTCACGCGAACGCCGGATCACACGATCTTCAGCTGCCCCGATGGATCGATGAGCCGACTATTCCCCCCCTCCTACATGCCGCGACGCAATCGCTTCTCTCACCTTCTGAGAGAGCGTTTCCACATCATGCAGGGTCAGCCCCTGAGTGGGGACGGCCGTGTGCACGATCATCTCCGTTTGGCCCGCGCGCACATGGTAGGTGTCAGGCTTGAGGACATAGGACGTTCCGTTCACGGTGATGGGCACGATGGGGACTCCCGCGAGGATGGCAATATAAAAACTGCCTGCCTTGAAGGGCAGCAATTCGCCATTACGGCTGCGATGGCCCTCGGGGAAGAGCATCACGGATTTCCCCTCGCGGATTTCCTGCGCCACTTTTTTCATGCTTTTCATGGCTTGCTGTGGACGGTCGCGGTCCACGGGGATGTGGCCCGAGCGCCGCATATGCCAGCCCATAAAGGGCAGCTTAAACAACGAGCGTTTGGCCACGAACCGAAACTGCACTGGCAAGTTCACGAACAGTACGGGAATATCCATGGCGCTCTGGTGATTCACACAATAAATCGTGGTTTCGCCGGGATGGACGTGCTCCAGTCCTTCCACGCGGACACGGATTCCGCTAGTTTTCAAAATCAGCCACGACCACGTCCTGGCGCAGGCATGTTGCCACCTCCCCTCCGCGTCGAAAAGGGAACCGAGGAGCGAAATCGTTCCGCAGACGGCCGTATAGAAATAGATCAGAAGATTGGTAAACAGCAGGGAACGAGCGTAGCTCAGCAGGTAACGGACGCGTCCGCTCCTGCGGGGTTTGGGGACGACAATCGGCGGGGCGGTTTGCATGGAACCACTAAACCGACGGAACGCTGGCTCCGCAGGACGAAGGCAGGTGTAGCTTTCCCTCACGCTGGGCTTTCTTGATGGCGCCTACCAGGAAAAGTGATCCTACCACCAGCACCACGTCATCGGGAGAGCTGGCACTGCACGCCCTTTCCAACGCGCGGACGGGTACGGTTTCAATTTGCACCTTAGCCGGCCGGGAATCAAGCGCGGCCAATATCTCCTCGGGTGTAGCGGCACGTGCACTGTCAGGGTGCGTTAAATAAACTTCCTTTGCCAGCGGAAAAAGGCTCGCGCAAATTTCCCGGATGGCTTTATCGCGCATGGAAGCATACACCATGCGCACCCGGCGTCCGGGAAGCTCTTCCCGTATGAACGTGGCGAGTTCGCGCGCGGCGCCAGGGTTGTGCCCGCCATCAAGCAACACCAAGGGTTTCGGAAACACGGCTTCGAGGCGTCCAGGCCAAGTGGCAGTGCGAACCCCTTGCAGAATGCTGCGGCGTGAAATCTCAAATCCCTCGGCCGCGAGCCGCCAAGCTGCGGCCACCGCCGCAACTGTGTTCTTCACTTGAAACCTTCCAAGCAGCGGGCAGGCGAGTCCCATGTAGTGCTCCTGGCCAAGCGCCAGATCGAATGTGTAGCGGCCCTCCCTGGCGCGGAGGTTGGTGGCTTGTGCCACGTTCTTTAATTCCAGCAACTCTGCATCGCATTCTTCCGCGCGGCGGCGAATGGCGGCGCCGGCTTCCGCATTCTCCACTCCGGAAATCACCGCGCGATGCGGTTTGATGATGCCAGCCTTCTCCGCCGCGATGGCGGCCAGAGTGGAGCCCAGGAATTCCATATGGTCGAAATCGATGTTGGTGATCAAGGCCACGCGCGGATCGGTTACGTTGGTGGCGTCCAGGCGCCCGCCCATCCCGACTTCCAGCACCACGAACTTCGCTCCCGCTTGGGCAAAGTGCAGGAAGGCCGTAGCGGCCAGGAATTCAAAAAAGCTCGGTTTCTTCCCCAGGTCTTTCCGGCTGACTAGGCATTCGACGGCAGCGGCCACCGCGGTGAATGCGGCCGCAAAATCTTCGTCGGAAACCTCCCTGCCGTTCACGCGCATACGCTCATTGACACGTACTAGGTGTGGTGAGGTGAACAATCCCGTGGCGTAACCCGCATCCTGAAGAATGTTGGCCAACATGGCGCAGGTGGAACCCTTGCCATTCGTCCCCGCCACGATAGCGGTATCGTAGCGCAGGTGCGGGCTCCCCAATTCCACCAGGATCCTGGAGATGGCCTCCAAGCCAAACGTCAGCCCGTGCAACTCCTGACCCAGGTCGGCAAGGCATTTAAGACATTCGCGGTAATTCATCGGGATCGGGTCATCGGGCCATCGGTTCATCGGATCATTGAGGGATTCGGTGATTTCGCGATAAGTTGATTGAGTGACGAACAGGAATTCCCAAGGCTTTGAATCCCCTAATCACTTATTCGTTCAATCGCCAAATGGCCCGATGACCCGATGACCCGATTCCCTAAGAGTCCCAGGCATGCATCAGGCGAAAGGCGCGCGCGATATAACTCTTCAATTCCTTGCGCGGGATGATGGCGTCGATCATGCCGTGTTCGAGGAGGAACTCGGCGCGCTGGAATCCTTCGGGCAGTTTCTGGCGAATGGTCTGCTCGATGACGCGCGGCCCGGCGAAGCCGATCAGGGCACCGGGCTCAGCAAGGTTCAAATCGCCGAGCATGGCATAGCTGGCAGTGACGCCGCCGGTGGTCGGATCCGTGAGCACGGAAATGTAGGGTTTGTGGACCTCGTCCAGGCGTGCCAGCGCCGAACAAATCTTGGTCATCTGCATCAGGCTGATGGCGCCCTCCATCATGCGCGCCCCGCCCGAGCAGGAGATGATGACCAGGGGCAATTTCTTTTCGATGCAACGATCGATGGCGCGCGTCACCTTCTCGCCCACCACCGCACCCATACTGCCTCCCACGAACTGAAACTCCATGGCGCAGATGATGGCGGGCTTTCCTTCCATCAGCCCCTCCCCGGTAAGCAACGCGTCTTTCATGCCGGTGACTTTCTCGGCCTGTTTCAGGCGATCGCGGTAGGGCTTGGTGTCTTTGAATTTCAGCGGGTCCGTGGAGGCCAGTCGCGCATCATGCTCGGTGTATTGGCCTTCGTCAAACAGCATCTCCAGCCGCGCGTGCGAGCCCAGCTTGAAATGATGGCCACACTTGGGGCAGCACTGTAGATTGGCCTCCAGATCCTTTTTCCAGAGGATTTGCTTGCACTTGTCGCACTTCACCCAAAGCCCTTCGGTCTGGACGCGCTTCTCCTTGGGTGTCTCTAGCGGCTGCTTTTCTTTGCGGAACCAAGTCATAGAAACCTAACTATCGGGTAATCGGATTTTGCTCACCCGATCACCGGATCACCCGATCCTCAGTATTCTATCCCTCTCTGCGCCAGGATTCCTTTTTGATAGGGATGTTTGACCTCTCGCATTTCCGTCACCAGGTCGGCGATCTCGATGAGCATGGGGTGCGCGTTCCGTCCGGTCAAAATTACGTGAACCATCTCTGGCTTGCGCTTTAAGGTTTCCGCCACGGGCTCCGGCGAAAGCATTTTGTAGCTAATGGCATAGTTGATTTCGTCGAGGATCACCATCTCGTACCGCCCGCTCAGAATTTCCCCGCGAGCAAATTGCCATGCTTCTTCGACCAGCCGCACGTCTTCCGGGTCAGGTTTCTCCGCGCCGACTTTCACGAACCCGCGGCCCATGGGTATGATCTTCAGGTGCTCGTCGCCCAGCATCTTGGCCGCATCCAGTTCGCCATAATGCCACGAGCCCTTGATGAATTGTACCATTAAGACCTTCAGGCCTTGCCCCACAGCCCGAAGTGCCGTACCTAGCGCGGCGGTCGTCTTTCCCTTGCCGGGGCCCGTATGGACGATAATCAACCCTTTTCGTTCTTCTGGCAAGAGGATCACCTCACCGCGGATAGGGGAAGCCGCGCAAGATCGTGAAGCCGCGATAAATTTGCTCGAGCAAAAGAGTGCGCGCCCAGTCACGCGTCAGGGTCATGCGTGAAAGCGCCAGCAGGACGTTTGCCTTTTCCCGAAATGCCGAGGAAAATCCGTCTGGCCCACCGATTAAAAAGGCCAACTCCCGGGAGCCTCGCAAGGCTTCTTGGCCCAGCCAAGCGGCAAACTCTTGTGAGGTCCGCTCACGCCCACGCTCGTCCAGCAGGACTTTCGTTGCGCCGCGCAGTTTTTCCATCAGAGCGCGCTCGGCTGAGGTCAATCCTGCCTTGCGGGCATGGCGCGCTCCCCGCAACGCCGGGATCTCTTCCAGGGTCAAAGGAGTAAAATGCGCGATTCGGCCCGCCAGGTCCTCTTGAATTGCCCGCAGGCGTGAGTCCTTGGTCTTGCCCTCACTGAGAATTCGAATGCGCATCGCAGGAATCGGGTAATCCGGTGATCGAGTGAACAAGTAAACCCTCAAGCTGATCGTCTGCTATCCTCCCCTCGCGGTCTTCTGCGAGGCGACGAAGGCTGAAACCAGCCCATTAAGCATCGGGTGAACAAGAAAAGCCCCGCGATTCCACGTTCACCTTCCTCCCGGAGTCTTCTCAAACGCGCCAAGAATATAGGGTTATTCACGCGATCATCGGATCACCCGATCACCCTCTCTTAAACCTTGTCCCCCTCTTTGACCGTAATTCTTGGCGCTTTTTTCCAGAGGCGTTCCAGGTCGTAGAACTCTCTGGCGCGCTCAATGAAAATATGGACGATGAAATTGAGATAGTCCACCAGGATCCACTCCGCCTGGGGGTAGCCCTCCACGTGGGTGGGCGCACACCCGGATTTCTTCAATCTTTCCACGATGCCATCGCAGATCGCCTGGGTGTGGCGTGTGGATGTCCCGCTGCAAATCAGGAAGTTGCTGGTGAATGAACAGACTCCCTCCATCTCCAAGACGCGCATGTCAAGTGCTTTGCGATCCTGGGCGGCCTGGATCGCTTCGCGTAGTTGTGGTGTCATCGGTGTAAACGTTTCACGCCAGCGTTGGGACCGTACAACCCTTCCTTCAGAATATATTCTTCCACAAGCTTGGGAACAAGGCCAGTGATGGGTTTCGAAGCCCGCACCGCCTGGCGGATTTCCCGGGAGGCAACGGGTGCGTCCACACCGGGCAAAAGGTGGATGGCGCCGTGGCGCAAGCGAATGGTCTCCGCCTTTTGAGCAAGGCGTCGAGCAGGCAGCAGGTCCGGGGGCGCAACTTGGCGAAGGGCGTCCACATCGAAGCCGGGCCGCGAGACAACGATGAACTCCACCGAATCGAGCAAACGCCGGAATTCCCTCCAGTGGGGAAGATCGAGAAAGGCGTCAGCTCCGACCAGAAAGAACAGCCGATCGTGCTGGCGCAACTTTCGCCGCACCGCCCGCACCGTGTTGATGGAGTAGCGCGGCGACCCGTCCACGGTGGGCGCCTCAATGGTGGAGGGGATAAATCGCCGCTCGCTGGCGCAGGCCACAGCCACCATCGCATAGCGCTGAGCATAATCGGTCAAGTGATCGTGTATTTTGTGTGGCGGATTCCCGGTGGGGATGAAAAGAACTCGATCCAGATGAAAGCGGTGCTGCGCCGCCCGCGCCGCCGCCAAGTGCCCGGCATGGATGGGGTCAAACGTTCCGCCAAAAATAGCGATGTTCATGATAATCGAGAAATCGGGTGATCCGGTGATTAGGCGAACTAGCGGCTGCCGGCGAAACTCGAAATTCGAAACTCGAAACTCGAAAATCGGAAGACCTGTCCTTGGAGTTTCGAATCTCGATTTTCGTCCTTTGGTTCTTCACCCGATCACCGGAACACCCGATTTCGGCAGCACCTCAAGCTTCGCCCACATCGCCTCTTTTAATTCTTCCAGCCCTTCATGCGTCACGGAGGAAATCTCGTGCAGTCGCAGGCCGCGTTCTGCGCAGAATTCACGCAAGCGGAGCAGGCGATCACCTTGGCCCGCCACGTCAATCCGCGAAGCCACCAACAATGTGGGCTTGGCGGCGACCACGGGGCTGAAACTCTTCAGCTCGTTCAGAATGACGTCGTAATCCTCCAGCGGGTCGCGGCCGGATTCTTCCGCCACGTCGATCATGTGGAGCAGCAAGCGCGTCCGCTCCACGTGCCGAAGAAAACGTATGCCCAGGCCTTTGCCCTCGTGCGCTCCGGCAATGAGTCCCGGGATATCCGCCATGACGAAAGAGCGTTCTCCGTCGAGTCCCACCACTCCCAGGCATGGCGCAAGGGTGGTAAACGGATAGTCGGCAATGCGTGGTCGTGCGGCACTAAGCCGTGAGATCAAAGTGGACTTGCCGACGTTGGGAAAACCCACCAACCCGACGTCAGCGAGCAACTTCAATTCCAGCCGCAAATCGCGCACAACGCCCGGCGTGCCCGGTTCGGCTTTGCGCGGGGCTTGGTGAGTGGAAGTGGCAAAGCGCGCGTTTCCACGTCCGCCGCGTCCGCCCTTGGCCGCGATCACCCGCAGGCCAGGCGCGTCAAAATCCCAAAGTTTTTCTCCGCTGGCCAAGTCGTAAACCACCGTGCCAACGGGGAGCGTTACGATATTATCTGCTCCATCTTTTCCGTGCCTGTTTGAGCCCTCGCCGTGGCCCCCGCGTGTGGCACGGAACTCAGGGTTAAAGCGAAACTTCAGCAAGGTGTTCATGTGGGTGTCACTTTCAAAAATGATATCACCCCCGCGCCCACCATCGCCGCCGCTGGGCCCGCCGCGCGGCACGAACTTCTCCCGCCGAAACGCCACACAGCCGTTTCCCCCTCCTCCAGCGGCCACGTGAATTTTGGCTTCGTCAATGAACATGCAGTTGACAGGTTTCAGGTGCTAGGTTTCAGGTACCAGGGGTTAGGTAGCAAGAGTTAGGTTTCGGGCGCAAGGCTTTGGGCGTCAGGGGCGAGGGTCAAAGAGCCGACGACTCAGGTGCAACGCTCCCCGCGCCAGGTCCGAAGCCTGTCACATTGCACCTTTCATCTGATGACTAATTCGTGGATGGGACCAGGATGCTGACGTACCGACCCAGGCGGCCCTTGTCCTCAAAGCGCACGACACCAGAGACCTTGGCGAAGAGCGTGTCATCTTTGCCAAGACCGACGTTCTCACCGGCCTTCAGGCGCGAGCCCCGCTGGCGCACCAGAATCGACCCGCCGGATACCATTTGGCCGTCAAAGCGCTTCACACCCAAACGCTGGGCGTTGGAGTCGCGACCGTTGCGGGATGTTCCTTGACCTTTCTTATGAGCCATAACGAAATTTCCTTTGTAAGCAAGAGCGCAGCTATGCCGTAACGATGTCTTGGATCAGAACCTGGCTGAAATGTTGGCGATGACCAATTGTGCGCCGGTACTGCTTCTTGCGCTTGTATTTCAACACACGCACCTTGGCGGTGCGGTCATTGGTGAGAATTCTCCCTGTGACCTTGGCGTTCTCAACCAGCGGGGCACCCACGGTGAGTTTTTCCGTTCGCACCGCAAACACATGGTTGAACTCGACCGTGGAGCCCGGGTCGCCCGCCACACGTTCAACGCGGATGACGTCGCCAGGCGAAGCCTTGTATTGTTTCCCGCCTGTCCGAAAGATAGCGTACATAGATTTCTTCTCCTGTTCCCCGAAAACAACCATTATACGAATCGAGGGGAGAAACTGTCAACCAAATGCCAGAATTTAAAGTCGCATGGCTATAATCTTGGGGGCGGTAGCCCGGTCCCCACTAGCGCTTAAGGTACCTGGGCTTGGCTGGGCTTATGGTCCCCAACAACGTCAGGCCTGCGCCGAGCGCTGTTGCCGTTTTTTCAACGACCCGGGAGAAAATGGGTAAAATCAGTTTTCCGGCGAGGTTCCGCGTCAAGACGTCGCGTCACGTGTTATAGAGACTAGGCGGATTGAAATTCAGAGGTGTAACCAAAAGTGGACAGCTACGGCCCGTGCTTGTTCGGCCTAGTGATATTCAGGGGTAAGGACTCCTGCCTACGCTCCGTTTCGCAGGCCAAATCTGGGGGCGGGGCCATTTAGCAAAGGTTAATTTCGACGCGTTATCGTTCGACGGGGAGCACTTTCGACAGAATTGGGCCAGTTTTGCTGCTTGGGTGACCCGACAGGTCTCCAGGAAGGGCTGCCCGCAGGCATTGGGGGGCTCTTTGGCAATCCATGTGCACGTACATGGGTGGAAAAGTGTGGTAGGATAAGTTCGCCGGAACGCCCAAGCGGTTGCAGGTCGTCCGTCCGACTCTAATACAATGCCGGGGGACCAAGCGAACGATTTGGTGGGATGGCCGATTCCCACTTTCCAGTTCACAAAATACTGCTTTGGGGTAATACTCTAATATCGCCTCGCGGAATGCCATGGCGGTCGTATAGAAGTATTGCGTTGACCGGACTTGCAAGAGTCGCTCCCGGTCGGGCCGACGGGATGCGATAGGGATTGGAAGGCAACCGCGGGGGGGTGGTCCCAACTATTGGGAAACATGCGCAACAATAACTTGGAACATTCTCAAGATGTTGCTATGCTCTAGCCCTCGTCAGGCGGGAGATTGCGAGAAATTGATGCGGGCGGAAAAACCTGTGTGGGTTGATCGTATGCAAAGAATGGGAAAAATAGTTCGCTTCGTGGTCCTACCGCTTATGGCGGGGGCTACTCTTCTTTTGGTAGTTGGCGGAAGCATCGTGGCGGGCGCAGAGCGTGCGACAACTCCAACGCTTGCCCCCTCCCCCGCGGACGCTAAGGTGAGGGTGAGTACTTCCGCGATGAGTTTGCCGTTAAGGTTCGAGCAAAACGTCGGCCAGGTCAAGGGGTCGGAGGCGCGGGATGTCCGTTACGTTTCCCGCGGGAGCGCCTACTCACTTTTTCTGACTTCGACGGAGGCCGTCCTGGAAGTGGGACGCCGTCCGTCAGGAGGCCCATTGGCGAGTCGTCCTGTGGTGGTCAGGATGCGTCTTGCCGGGGGCAACCCGGTCGAGACATTGACCGGGACGGACGAATTGTCCGGAAAGAGCAACTACTTGATTGGCAACGATCCTTCGAAATGGCACACCAGCGTCCCGAACTATGCCCGTGTGGCCGCGAAGGGTGTATATCCAGGTATTGACCTTATTTATTATGGAAACCAAGGCCAACTGGAATACGACTTCGAAGTGGCTCCCCAGGCCGACCCGGGAAGGATCCGCTTCGCCTTGGAAGGTGCGCAGGGTTTGCGCGTCGATTCCCAGGGTGACCTACTGGTGAAAGTGGAAGGCGGAGAGCTGTGTTTCCGCCGGCCGGTAGCTTACCAGAAGGCGGATGGCGCCGAGCGCTTGGTACCTGTCCGCTACATGTTGAAAGGAAAGAACCAAGTGGAATTTCGCCTGGCGTCGTACGACCGGCGGCAGCCCTTGGTGATCGACCCTATCCTTTCCTATTCGACGTACCTCGGCGGCAGCAACATCGACGCCGGCAACGGGATCGCCGTGGCGCCCGATGGCACGGCGTTCATTGCCGGTGGGACTTTCTCGACGGATTTCCCCACCGCCCATCCCTTGCAGCCGAACGATGGCGGTTCCCTCGACTTCCCCCAGGACGCTTTTGTCACTAAAATCAACGCTGACGGTTCCACCTTCGCATATTCCACCTATCTCGGTGGCAAGAAAGAGGATGTGGCGAACGGAATCGCCGTGGATGCCGCTGGCGAAGCGTTCGTGGTCGGTACAACCTTCTCGTCTGATTTCCCCGTAACCCCCGGTTCCTTCAATACGCTGTCCGGCGGGGATGGGCAATCCGGCGCCACCTGGAACATCCAGGGGTTCGTTGTTTCAAGTGCTTTTGTCACCAAACTGAACACCGCTGGGTCCGGATTGGTCTATTCCGGTTTTCTCGGTTATTACGAAAACGTTCAGGGCCTCGGGATTGCCGTAGACAGCGCTGAGAATGCCTATGTGACGGGCGCGGTAGGACCGAATATCGAGGAAACGGTTTTACTTATACCGCCTGCCACGCCTCCCCCGGACTTCCCTATAAAAGGAGGTTTCGAAACGACATTCAGCAGCAGTGGCCTCGAGTTTCCGGGTGGCGACACGAACGCTTTCATCACTAAAATCTCCGCCTCCGGCACTGGAATTCTCTATTCCAGCTATCTTGGCGGCGGCGAGGATGTTGGAAACGGGGTTGCGGTTGATACTCTCGGGAACGCCTATGTTACGGGCCTAACCTATTCATCCACCGGCTTTCCCATCACCGGTGCTACCGCGCTCCAGACCACGTATGCTGGAGAAGGAGATGCCTTCCTGACTAAGGTCAGTACGACCGCGACGGGGGCTGCGTCTCTGGCTTACTCAACTTACATGGGGGGCGCAGGGATCGATCAAGGCAACGCTGTGGCCGTGGACGCAAACGGAATCGCTTACATCGCTGGTACGACGACCTCGGTCGCGGGCGCCCTTGGGTTCACGCTGCCGCCAGGAGGCTTCCAGACCAATTGCACTCTGGATCCGAGTGACGTCTGCGAAGGCGACGCCTTCGTAGCCAGGTTTAACCCTACTCTGAGCGGCGCGGCCTCACTCACCTATTTCACCTGGTTGGGTGGTTCCCTAGCTGACTCCGGCACGGGCATTGCGGTTGACGCGAGCGGGGACGTCTATCTTACGGGGTCAACGGTCTCCACCGACTTCCCCATCGCTGGCGCGGTGTTCCAAAAAGTCTTCGGCGGCGGGAACGCCGATGCTTTTGTCACCGAGTTGAACCCCGCCAACCCGTCCGCAACCGCCTTGATCTATTCCACTTACCTCGGTGGCAGCAATACGGACACGGCCAGCGGCATTGCCATTGATACCGGCGGCGCCGCCTACGTCACGGGCCAGACTTGCTCGCTCGATTTCCCTCTTTCCAACCCGCTGCAACCCACCTACGGTGGTAACTGCGACGCCTTTGTGTCAAAAATCATTCAGTCGGGCGGAGTCTCGCTCAGCCCCTCGGGTTTGATTTTTGCCAGCGAGAATGTTGGCCAGCAGAGTCCGGCGCAGACTGTAACCCTCACCAACGGGGCCAATGTCGCGCTGGCGATCGGCAGCATCGTGGTGGGTGGCAGTGACAGCGGTGACTTCGCGATCCAGACCAATACCTGCGCGACGTCCGTGGCCGCCCTCGGTACCTGCACGATTAGCGTGACCTTTACCCCGACGTCGACTACGCCCCCCACGCGCACCGCCACTATCACGTTCACTGACACGGAAACCGGCGGTTCACAGGAGACGCAGGTGGTCGACTTGACCGGCACCGCGGGCGCCGCGCCCATCGTCACCCTGTCGACCACAAGTCTGGTTTTCAGTACCACACAGAATGTGGGAGTCGCCAGCGCACCTCAGATCCTTACGGTGTCGAATACCGGGACGGCGGCTTTGACCATTTCGGCCGTTACGGCGAGCGGCAGTTTTGCCGTGCAGAGCAACAGTTGTACGGTCCCGCTCCAGGCCACGACGCCTCCATCAAATTGCACCATCGGGGTTACCTTTACGCCCACCGCGGCAGGGCAGAGCGTCGGTTCGCTGACCCTGACGGACAATGCGCCCAATAGCCCACAGATCATTCTCCTTACGGGAACAGGAGCGGCTGAGCCCGCTGTATCACTTTCGGCCAACACGCTGACTTTTGCCTCTCAGCCTGTGAATACCACCAGCCCAGCACAAATCGTGACCGTCACCAATAGCGGATCCGCTCCGCTGAGCTTTACCTCCATTACCGCCAGCGGCCCATTTGGTGAAACTAACACCTGTAATACAACTGTGGCCCCGGCAGGCATTTGCACCATCAGTGTGACTTACACCCCCACTACGGCGGGCAGTTCGGTGGGTACGATCACTCTTACGGACAACGCCAACAACAGTCCTCAGATGATCTCCCTGACAGGAGGGGGCTCTAACTTCGGCTTATCGATCACTCCCACTTCCGCCACCGTAGTGGCGGGGAATGCGACGAACATCACGGTCGGTGTGACCGCCGTGTCCGGCTTCAACTCGGTTGTCACACTAACCTGCACGGGCTTGCCGGCGCTGACGACTTGTTCCGCTTCGCCGGCCACCCTGACTCCCACCGGCTCGACCCCGGTAACTTCAACTTTGACCATTAGCACAACACAACGCACCTCGCTCCCGCCCAGAGGCCTGCTGCGACCGCCTGGACCGGGCTGGATGGCACGTCCGGGGGTTTGGCTGTTGTGGGGGTTGCTTCTGTTGGCTCTCGGTGGGTGGGCGGCGCGGAAGAATCGTAGGCAATGGAACTGGGCAGTCCTCGCCCTCGCTGCGCTGTGGCTTGCCAGTTTTGCCGCTTGCGGCGCCGGTGGCAATGGCTACGTCAACCACACGGGCACGCCCGCGGGCACTTATACGGTTAGCGTGACTGGGACGTCAGGGACCCTGACGCAGTCGGCAACCTTTACCTTGACGGTTCAGTAAGCTCGGCTGCTGGTGCGTGGTGAAGAAGTTTAGTTCTGAGGTCGGGACCGGGACGCACGGGTCACCGGTTGAGGCATGGCCATCCAGGTCTTGACTTTGACATGGGCGGGACGCCCAAGCCGGAGCGGGCAGGATGCCCGCGGTCCAGTTAGGCCGCTGCCTAGGCGGGGCAGGCTCCGACCGCCGCCACAGATCAGCATTTTCACACAGGCACTAAAGCCCCGGCCTTTCTAGGGGATTTGCACCCAAGAGGAGGGAGACCTCATGCGAAAGTTTTTGGTTCTGTTGCCGCTTTTGGTTTTGCCGGTATCGGCCTGTGCCCAAGATGTACCTCGATATGAAGTGTTCGCCGGCTATTCTAATCTTGCGGCCAATTTAAATAACTCCAGCATCGACATGAACGGTGTGAATGGTTCCTTCCAGGAGAACTTCAACTCCTGGTTCGGCGGAGCGTTGGATATCAGCGGCCATTTCGGCACAGAAAACGGTCTTAAGGTCAATACCGAATCGGCCATGTATGGCCCGGTGTTTTCCTACCGGAAGAGTAAGAGCATCACACCTTTTGTCCATGGGCTGCTTGGAGCGGTGCGAGGCTCGCCCGAATACCTTGGCATTTCCAAGTCGGAAGAGCGCTTTGGGGCGTACGTGGGAGGGGGACTGGATCTGAAGGTCGGCCCCGGCGTGGCCCTGCGGCTCATCCAAGTCGATTACCTGTTGACCCGCTTTAGCAGTACTAGTCAGGATAATATCCGGCTTTCCGCTGGGGTTGTCTTCACCTTTGGGAAGAGGAAGAAGTAGCCGCGTCCCCGGTTGGTGGGTCAACGAGTCCCTTGACCATGTCAGAACCCGAGAGAATAGAAAAAGATGCCCCCGATAATTCGGCCCCGGCAAATACTTCAAGAGACCGCCACGGTGTTACTTACACAGCGGGTGGCGTGCCCTTGCGGAATTTATCAATCCTCTCCGAGGCGGAGACGGGCGGCCAACGTCCGATCCGCGCTCTATGGTCTAAACTTTGGGAAGCTGATCCACCGGCCCTCCCTCTTCAGCTAGGCCCCGGCGCTCCATGGCCTAAAGTCCGGCGGTTTGTGCCTGCCTTCCTGACCTCCGCCTTGATTCAATCCGCTGTCGTGTTCTTTCTATTGAGTGTCCCCTTTGGAGCCCTACTCGCCTGGCTGTTGGGGTACCCACCAAGAAAGGCTCCGAGTCATCCCCAGGAGATCGTGGTCGAGTATCGACACCTGAATCTGGCGGATTACCTTCCGGTCATTCATCCCCCCGGCCAGGGAAAAGCTCCCGGACGCGGGGCGAAGCCCGGTGTGCGTCCGCGCTTGGGCAGCACTCGTTTCGATCCGCGCGTGACGATTATTTCCAATCCACCCAACCCGGACAATTCCCGTCTCACTCTGAAGACAGAAAATGCGCCTCCGGCCCTTAAGCTCCCGAACGACTTAAAGATTCCGGATTTTATTTCCGGAGGGCCGGCGCCGATCCCTGCGGTGGCCAAATCCCCAACCCCGGCCCCGGCAAAAGTTGAAAGCGCAACACCCGCCAAGCCGAACCCTGCGCCACCTCCGGTACCTGCGCAACCCAAGATCCCAGCTCCGCCGATGGTGCCGATCGTGCCGCATGTCGCGCCGCTGATCGCGCCGCCACCTCCCCCGCCACCCCAACTGGCGCTGGCGATGCCGCTTCCGAATATTCCTGTGCCCCAACTTGAGGTTCCTGCACCGCCGCCCCCGGTAAAGAATCCGGCGCCGCCAGTTCCCCAGGCAGCAGCCGCGCCGCCCCAGCCTGCCGCCCAGGAAACTCCGCAGCCCGCTACGGCTGCGTCCGCGGCGTCGCCGGGGAATAAATCAGATGCTGCCGCCCCAGGCGACAAACAGCAATCGGGCGGTGGTCCAAAGATCCTGGCGCTGAGCGTGGATCCGATTCCGTTCAAGGATCTCTCGTCAATTCCTGCCGGGCAACACCAGGGTGCGTTTTCGATCGGCCCTGCCGGGAGCATACTGGGATCCCCTGGCGGAGTCCCGGGCGGGTCACCCGATGTGGGTGAGGGAGGCCACGGGCCAGGGGGGGATAAGAGCGTGGCGGTGGGAAATGGAAAAGGCCCCCCGGGCGGTGGCGGGCCCGGAGGTTCCAGCCTTGCTACTGCCCCCTCGGTGAGCGTGACCGGGGGGGGGGGCGCAACGGGGAATTCCGCGGGGACCCTTCCCCCGCTCAAGCCGGGGGATCTGGTCTATCCGGTGAAACCGGAAACTCCCAAGACCCATGCGCCCAGTATGGTGGTGAGCAGCGGCTCCGGGGGCGGCGGCGGGCTGAATATCTATGGCGTGCTGCACAGCGATAAAGTCTACACGGTATACTTTTCCATGCCGGGGAAGAATTGGATCCTGCAATATTGCGTCCACGAGAGTGTCCCGAAGGTAGACGCCGCTTCGCGCACGGTGCAGATTACCATGCAGCCGCCCTTGATTCCTCCTGCCACGATTGAGCAATTTGACTTTTACCGCCCCACGGAGCGGCAGGATCCTGCCAATGGCATGATTATTTTGCACGGGATCATTCGTGAGGACGGGGTGGTGAGCGATCTGACGGTTCTTCAGGGCGTTGACCCCACCCTTGATGCCGCGGCATCTGCCGCCTTCGCGCGCTGGAAGTTTAAACCCGCCCTCCGCGCTGGGACCCCCACGGCCATCGAAATTCTTGTGGGCATACCCTAAGTTGACTGCCGGGAAGTGAGCCGTTTTATATGCTTCCCTTTTTCCTTCCTGATTTGTTTTGGTGGCAATGGCTGCTGTGCGCTGCTGGACTCGGCCTCATCGCGAATTTCTCTTATGTTCTCTCCATGTCAGGAGAGGCGCGGAATCAGGGCGGGGCTAAATCACTCGTGCAAGTTTTCGTGTTCGGATCCCTATTTGTGGCCTCGGTGATTGCATCCTTCCTTTGCGTCGTTCTTGCCGTCAAGAGCATTGCCAATATCAAGTGGTTCGGCTAATCAACGGCAGCGAGCTGCCGCGCTCTAAAGCTTCGCACGGCGTGCCAGCAGGGAGGCATTGTTCGGCTGCGTGGCGAGACTTAACGGGGCAGGCCCTCCGGCTTAGTGCTCCCCCTTCTCCAATTGCGCGCGTGCGGCCTCCAGGTTGCGCCTGGCCGTTTCCAGCTTCGGATCGAGGCGTAGCGCGGCTTCGAATTCCGGCACGGCTTCCCGGATATGGCCGAGACGGGCCAGCACCGCACCAAGATTGCTGTGCAGAACCGCGTCGTTCTGCCGGAACTGCAACGACTCCCGCCACTGCGCGGCCGCTTCTTCGAGACTGCCCTTCTGGGCGCTCTGGTAGCCCAAAATCCGCAACACCTCGCCCAGACGCTGCCGCGCTCCCGAGTTGTCAGGATTTTCGGCGAGCACTTTGCGGAACTCGGCCGCCGCCGGTTCCCAGCGTTGTTGGGTGACGAGCGCGTTGGCCAGGTTGTAGCGCACATGGGTATCGCCCGGATTCGCCCGGAGCGCTCGTTCGAAGAAACCGGCCGCGTCGTTCACGTTTCCTGCCGAAACCAGCGCCAAGCCGAGCGTGTTCAACGCCGCCGGATTGTCCGGGCGCGATTCCACCGCGCCGCGCAAGTAACGGACGGCCTCCGCAGTGCGGCCGCGCTCAAGCATGAGCGCACCCAGGTTGAACTGCGCCGTGAAATCCCCCGGATACTTCTCCAAGCGATGGAGCATGATGGCTTCCTGAAGCTCCGTGCGGCGGTCCTGCGCGCCGCGCGGCAGAACCTGTAGCGACAGGTGTGCCATCTCGTCGGTGGTCTGGTTCCCGTGGCGCACGCGCTGGGGAGGCTGATTGGGATTGCGCACATTCGCGGCCGAATTATCGTAATGGTAGCGCATCGAAACCACGGTTCCCTTGGGTAGGAATACAGGTACGGTGTAGCGGTAGACGGCCTGCCAACTCTGGTCCCAATCCGGAATGCGGACCAGCCACTTGCGAGTTCCATCGGGCAATGTCGCATAGCCTTCCAACACGTGGCCCAGGTAGTGCGCATGCGGGTAGACGGCGAGGACATCCATATCCATCGGCGTCACAAAGTCGTCGCTTACCAGGAAGTCCGCGTCGCCGGGAGGGATATCCAGGGCGCCATCGTGCTCGAGCGGCAGCAACATGGGATATTTCGTGGCCGGTTCGCTGGTGAAGTACAAGCCGACGGAAGGCTGCACCAGTTCAGGCTTACCGGTGGTCCGCATGTGGACATTCAGGACCAAATCGGTGCCGGGGTCGGCGCGCCAGGCCATGCCGGCGGGCTCGACCCAAGGAGTTCCGCCGGGTTTCCAAAACAGGAAATGGCTGTCGGAATCGAAGGTGCCCGACCCGATGCTCAGGTCCATGCCGGCGAAGCCGTCGGGGCTTTCTCCTGCTTGCGCCGCCGTACGGCTGCGATTGATGTGCACATCAATGAGCGCGTTCGCGTGGTGCACGGCGAGGAGATTGCCCGGCCGGATCTCGATCGCTTTTACCCAGCGCGTGCCCGGCACCTTCAGCGGCAGCACGAAGTTCCAGTATTGGTCCGGCCCGTCGGCAGGCAGATGATAAGGGACGGCGGCCTCGATCACCAAATCCGGCTTGCCGAGTTGCCAGCCGGGAACGAACGATGGGAGCGGAGGAGCATCGGCCGGCGAACCGGCGGGAGCGCCCTCCCGCACCCACTCCTCGAAGGTTCGGATCTGTTCGTCGGTGAGGCGCCGCTCCTCCCGAAAATCTCCGTGGCCGGCCTCAGGTAGCCAGGGCGGCATGTAGCGCCGCTTGATGACCGAGACGATCTGCCGGTCACGCTTGCGCACGTCGGAGTAGGTGAGCAGCGGGAAGGGGCCGGGCTCGCCTGGGCGGTGGCACGGCGCGCAGGACTGGTAAACGATGGGGGCGATGTGCTTGTAGAACGTAATGGGCTCGGCCTGTGCGGCGCATACTCCCCACGCCAGCACGACAATGCGCAAGTGTGGGTGGCCAGACATCATAAATGCTTCCTGGTTAGGGTTCCTCTGAGATAAAACATCCGATGGGGTTGACCGCTGGGATCGCGACCGGCTTCCCGCTTAGAACCGCATCCAGCGCTTGCCGGAGATACCATTGCGTTGGCGCCGCGCGTCGCTTGCCGAAATCAACATACAGGTCATCAATGGGGCCGAGATAAACCAACTTGCCTCCCCGTTCAAGTACCGCGACCTCAGGGGTGACAGTTGCCCCGACCCTGTGCACCAAATAATGCGCGGTGTCGGGAATCAGCGGAATGTGGAGGCCAAACTCAAGGGCATGCCTCCGGATTGCCGGGATCGAAACCGTCGGATCGGTGTACACGGCATAGAAGGCAGTTTTCCGAGCCTTATAGTTGGCGACGATCCGATTGATCTCAGGAATATAGCTATTCGTGATCGGGCAATCATTCGTGATGAAGAACAGCACTGCCGCTTTCACGTCTTGGCCAAAGAGACTGATGCGATGTCCTTCGATATCTCTTACCATCGTGCCTGATGCCATCGCGGAAGGTGTTTGGGAAGCGCCGGAAGGCAGCGTCAGTGGGAGAATCGCGAGAATAATGAGGGCGGAGGACTCTAGGCGATGCATGGCGAAACGGACAATTCTCCCGATGAGGTTAACAATGGCATATCCTCCACAAGCCCAAAGGCTGATCTGCCGCAAATTATATTATGCCCCATCCCAGGGAAGGCTGGCCAGATACTATTTCATAACGGGATTATTAACTTTGTTGGGACTAGACAAACATCGTTTCCGCTTATACTATGAATCGTGATCGGAAACGTACCCTGGGGTAAGAGTCTTCACACGAGCCCGAATCGGGATAAGACGCGGGTCAGGCCCTAAGGGGCGCTGCACCTGCCAGCGTTGTTTAGACGGGCTTTCCGGGCTGCGGATTTGACCCCGGGTAATGGCGCTAGACGAAGTGGCATGTGATTAAGACTGCGGACGCCGCTTCGACATCTTGAAAAAAAGAATCAGCTCGGAGGCCGAAGATGACGGGCATGCTCAGAAGGAGCCCTAATTCCATGTCGCCGCGATTGTGTGTCAAAGCCTGGTCCAAAGGTAAGTCTGCCTTTGCTCGCGACGAGCGGGGTCAAACGCTGGTTGAGTTCGCTTTAGTCCTGCCCTTGCTGTTGTTGGTCCTCACCGGCATCATCACGTTCGGGATTCTTTTCTGGAACCAAGTCACCCTGACGAATGCAACGGCCGTTGCCGCGCAGGTTGCTGCGGTGAGCCGCGCGTCGCTTCCTACCGACGTGTGCGGCCCGGTCAACACCGCGCTCTACCAAGCTGCGACCGGCCTCAATAACCCTAGTATTTACGGGAACAATCCGCTCACGTTCTCGATTCTGGTGAGTGGTAAGGCAATTCAGGGGACCGTTAACGGCCAACAGCAATCGGTTTCGTCCAACATCGCGGTTAACGGCGCCGGAGTATCAGCGTGCCCCGTGCAACTGACCCAGGGCGAAGAGATCAGCGTATCGACCACTTATGGGTGCCAACTCAACTACTTCGGATCCAATTTTGGGTCCAATTGCAAACTCTCGGCGCAAACAGCGGAGGCTGTCCAATGAAACCTAACAACCGATCTGTTGTTCCCCGGGTGCGCGACGGCGAGCGCGGTCAGGCAATCGTGATGGTCCCGCTCTTGCTGGCACTCCTTCTCGCCGTAGCCGCCCTCGCAATCGACATGGGAAATCTCTATTGGTCCTATCAAGAGCTCCAGTCTGCAACTCAGGCGGCGGCGTTAGCGGGAGGACAGGCGATCGTCACAAATAACAATGCTGTGACCGCTGCGCAGTATTATAGCGGCGCACCATCGAGTCTTTATAACTACTACCCCAACCTGAACCAGGTCTCTCCAGTCACTGTGATCCCCACAATGGGGTGCATCAATCCGACCACCTACCCCAATTATGGGCTCCCGCCCTGTGCCACCTATGGTCCCAATACCGGGAACTCCATCAAAGTGACGGAGACCGCGGTTGTAAGCACGTTCTTCGCCAGGATATTCGGCGTCCCAACAATTCCCATCTCGGCAACCGCGGTCGCAAGTGCAACGGGCGGAGCGGCGGGCTCCTGGAACGTGGCGATCATCGTCGACACAACGCCATCGATGGGTACCGCAGACACCAACTGCGGCCTCACCGGCAACGTCACACGACTCCAGTGCGCCTTAAATGGTATCCAGGTCCTGCTGAAAATTCTCGCGCCATGCCCTGTGGGCCAAACTTGTTCGTCCACAAACGCGAGCGATAGGGTTGCCCTGTTCACTTTTCCAAATGTGACCGTGGGTACGGTTCAGGATGATTACACTTGCACTAAGGGGAAAAGTACTAACCCCACGGCTGTGGTGTACTCGTTCCCCTCGACAACGGCGACGTCATACAGCCCACCAACGAGCCCAACAACGACTCCGACATACCAGGTCACAGGTTACTTGAACGATTACCAGGGTACCACCCCCGCTACTCCTCCTGCTTTATCCGGCGGTTCCGAGATCGTGGAGTCGGTGGGGGCAGGCAGTTGCGCGGGTATGGGAATCCCGAACCTCGAGTACACCTATTATGCGGGCGTAATCTATGCGGCACAAGCGTCGCTCGTCTCCGAACAAGCATTAAATCCCGGTTCGCAGAACGCGATGATTCTCCTCAGCGATGGCGACGCAACGGCTACGAAAGTCAACATGGATTCAACAGCCACAAATTCAGGGACGTACCCCTCCTATGTCGATGAGTGTGGGCAGGCAGTCACCGCGGCCCAGGCTGCTGCGGCGGCAGGAACCAGGGTGTACTCGGTCGCCTACGGCTCGGCGTCATCGGGATGCGTGTATGACACGTCTGGTTTCTCCAAAGGCATTACCCCGTGCCAGACGATGGAAGGTATCGCCGGCGGAGCCGGATCGACGTATTTCTACTCCGACTACAACCAAAGCGGAACGCTGAGCACCTGCCAATCAGCCTCCCAACATGTAACAAGTCTGAACGATATCTTCTTGTCGATCGGGGAGAGTCTCACCGGCTCCCGGTTGGTCCCCCCCATCGTGGCCGCGGGCTTTCAGTGACCCCAGTGACGCCATCTGGGATGAAGGGGAATGCTTGACCGGCGCGCGGGAGAGCCCGCGCGCCGGAGTTCAATCGGCGCTAACGGTCGCAAGAAAAGGCACCGGTTGCCCGGACGAAGTGAAGGTGAGTTCTCCCTTCGAGTTTAAGTCTCCTATCTGACCCAAATCGGTCCCGACCTGGACTATGTCGAGCACCTCCGAGGGGATGGCCTCGGAGCAAGGATGGATGTGGTCGGGCGATACCCGAAAGTTCCTTGGCAAAGAGAATTAAGGTCACGTGGCGCGCGTGACGAATTGAAGACCTAAAATCCTCTGGGGAAAGGTTTTCCGAGCGGCCACTGAGCCCCATGCGTACGGGGTTGCTTGGACCGACCACTATGGAAAAAGATCCCATCCGCGTATGCTTTTGTACCCCCGAACCGGATTTTGGCGAACTTTTGGGCCGAGCCTTGGGCCCGGATTTTGCCGTCATGCCCGATGCGTGTGAGAATGCTGATCTCCCTCCGGCCTGGCAGGAGGGTTATGATTGCGTGCTGCTGGACTTACGCGACCTCCCTGTCGGCGCTGAGGCCGAGGCCGGACTGCCGCATTTAGAGAAATTCCGGCGGAC
>JBEKLF010000057.1:0-36184 GCA_050010335.1 Terriglobia bacterium | reverse complement strand
TTTGAACTTCGTTTGTACCTTCCATAGGTAACACTCCTTTCGGTTCCTCCCGGGAACCACGGCTCTGGAGTGTTACCCCTTTTCCTCAAGAATTTCTGCTCATTATCTGGTCGTTAGCCCAAGGGCGTCATCGGGAATTATCTTTTACCCGCATTCGGTGATCTCTCTTTGCGGGACCTCACAACCTTAAGCATCCAGCGCTACATCTCGAAACTCGCGGCTTCACCGTTGTCCCACGAGTCGAAGGATAAAATCCGGGACGTGCTCTCCAGCATTCTCGGTTCGGCTGTGCAGTATGGATTACTGGTTAAGAACCCGGTGGAAGGTGTACGCCTGCCGCCCGAACGGCGTGGCAAGCGCCACTCGAAACCGGTGGTCACGTTCGAACAGTTCGAAGCGCTGATGGCGAAAATACCGGAACCCTACGCGACAATCTTTTTTGTTGCCATCTACACAGGGCTTCGAGTGAGTGAATTGGCGGGGTTGCGGTGGAACGACGTTCACTCCGATTCGATTACGATTGACGAAAGGTACTGCCGTGGTGATTGGGGGACACCGAAGAGCGAAGCCTCCAATGCCACGATCGGAGTCAAGCGTTGCGTCATCGAGCGAATTCACCGCCTGAAGCTGCTGACCGTAGAGGTGAGGGCCGGTCGGGCGTTACGGAAATACCGGGTCGTGAAATCCTGTGGCCCGGACGATTTAGTGTTTCAATCGGTCAAGGATGGCAAACCCATCCGTGATAATAACATCTTGTGCCGGTTCATTAAGCCCGCCGCCCGTGGTCTGGGTTTACCCTGGGTAAACTGGCGGTGTCTGCGTACCTCCCACGCGACTTGGCTCAAGTTAGCAGGAGCCGACGTGAAGGACGCGCAGGCGCAGATGCGGCACTCCCGGGCAAGCACGACCCTGGATATTTACCAGCAGTTCGTTCCCGAGTCGCAAAAACGAGTCGTGGAAAAGCTGGGTGAGACATGCCAGATCGGGGAGAGGGTGAATTGAATTGGAAGCAATTGGAAGCAAAATGGGAAGTGGAGTCTCGCTAAGTGCTTGAAAATATGGTGCCGCGGGACGGAGTTGAACCGCCGACGCCAGCCTTTTCAGGGCTGCGCTCTACCACCTGAGCTACCGCGGCACACGTGGAATCATCGATGACCGGGCCGAGTCATCATTCACCACTGCGGCAAGCAGGGGAACCGCATTGCGACTTCAGTCCGTACAAACATTTTCAAACGGATTCCGTTCCTTGTCAAGAATTGAACCCCGAATCGCCCACTCCAATCCTCCGGCGGAAACTCAATCCCCCAAAAGCGGTGGGCAATGACACATTCGATGCCGATGGAGCTCAGCGTAGGGATTGGTCCAATTCCTTTAGCCAGTCCGGCCGCTTCAGAACCTCGCGGGGGCGCGCACCGTCGGGAGAGCCCACGATGCCATCCTTTTCCATCATGTCAATCAGCCGAGCCGCGCGTCCATAACCGAGGCGCAGGCGGCGCTGCAGAAGGGAAGTCGAGGCCTTGCCGGATTCTACCACGATGCGGACAGCGTCTTCGTAAACCGAATCAAGCTCCGCAGCCTCTTCCTCATCCACGGGTTCTTCATCCTGCTCCTTGTCGCGGATGGGTTCAAGAAATTCCTCGTTGTATTGAGGCTGGGACTGGGATTTGCACCAATCGACGACCTTCTGGATTTCCCCTTCGGTGATCAGCGGCCCGTGCAAGCGCTGGAGGCGAGAGCTTGCGGGCGGGAGAAAGAGCATGTCGCCACGTCCCAACAGGGCTTCCGAGCCGTTGGAATCCAGAATGGTACGCGAATCCACCTTGGAGGCGACACGGAAGGAGATGCGGGACGGCATGTTGGCCTTGATCAAGCCCGTAATCACATCCACGGAGGGCCGCTGCGTGGCTAGGACCAGGTGAATTCCTACGGCGCGCGCCATCTGGGCCAAACGCGTGATGGATTCTTCCACCCCCTGCGGCTCTACCATCATCAGGTCGGCGAGCTCATCGATGACGATCACAATGTAAGGCAGGGGCCGCTCGCGCTCGCCATTGTTGTCAAACAGGCTCAGGGTCGATTCCGGCTCAAACAGTTTATTGTATTGGGCGATGTTGCGAACGCCATGCTCAGCGAGCTTGCGCAAGCGATCGTCCATCTCCATGACGGCCCGGCGCAAGGCGTTGGCAGCCCGCTTAGGTTCGGTAACAATGGGGGTCAGCAAGTGCGGGACGCCATCGTAAAGATTCAATTCCAGACGCTTGGGGTCAATCAGGATAAGTTTCACCTCTTCCGGCGTGGATTTCATAAGGATGGAAACCACCATGGAGTTGATTGCCACGCTCTTGCCGGAACCCGTCGAGCCGGCAATCAGCAAGTGGGGCATTTGCGTCAGGTCGCCGATGCGAATTTTGCCGGTGACGTCTTTTCCCAGGCCGAGGCTCAGCCGGGAAGTGGCCCCCACGAATTCGTTCGATTCCACCAGTTCGCGCAGGTGAATGATTTCGCGGTGCAGGTTGGGCACTTCAATACCCACTGTGGATTTGCCCGCGATGCGGTCAATCAGGATCGATTCCGCTTTCATGGCGAGGCATAAATCGTCAACGAGGTTGGTAATGCGGCTGTACTTGATGCCGGCTTCCGGCTTGAATTCGAAAGTGGTGACCACCGGCCCCGGGTGGATCTGCGTCACGCTTCCGGTAACACCGAATTCTAGAAACTTTGCGGTCAGGCGGGCGGCGCGTTCCTTCAGTTCGTCCTCATCGATTCCTTCCGCGTCCTCGGGAGGCCGCAGCAGCGTGGCGCTGGGTAGTTTGTACCCGTGCGCGGCACGCCCCACGATCTTTGGTGAAGCGCCGGAAGAGGAGGGCTGGGTCATGCGCACCACCGGCGGGGGTGCAGGCTTATCTGCGGCCTCCGGTCTTGGCGGGGGAACAACCACTGGAGTGCTCGGTGGCGGCAGGGTAATGGGTTGGCCCGGCGGCGCTGGTCGGCCGGCCACCTTTTGCAGCAGCACCGGCCGCTTGCCGATCGCGCGTTGCTGCTCCATCTGTTTGCGCAGACGTGCCGCGGATTTGGCCGCGCGCGCCTCCTGCCAGGCGCTCCACCGCGCTTTGAGGGGGGTCAGCACGCGACTCCAGTGGTTTTGCAGGAATTCCGCCGCCCACCCAAACGAGAATCGGGTGACCAGAAACAGCGAAGTGAGGAAGAGGGTAGCGGCCACGATGCTTGCGCCCAGGCGGTTGAAAGTGTGAATCAGTCCCGCCGCGGCAAAGTATCCCAGCAGTCCCCCGCCTCGTAAAACCCCATGAATGGCGGGCGTGTAGGGAAAGAGTTCCAGCAGCGATCCCAAAGAAACCAACAATACTCCGGCACCCAGCATCTTGGTGCGGGGCGCTTCAAAGGGCCTGACCATCAGCCAGCGCACCCCCACCACCAGGAGGGCCAGGGGGAGCAAATAGGCGACCCAGCCGAACACCTGAAACATGGCGTCGGCGACAAACGCGCCGGCGGGGCCAATCCAATTGTGCGGCAATGTTCCTGTGGCCACCGCAGTGTTTAAGGAGGGGTCTTCGGGCAGGTAAGATGCCAGGCTGAATAGGATCAGCAAACCCGCTACGCCCGTGAGGAGTCCGATCAACTCGAGAAACCTTTTCGAGTCAAGCAGGGGTTTTCTGGTGGTCTTGGAGCTCGCTTCCTTGGTTTTGGATGAAGACAGGGACGCTGGGCTACCCATTGGTTGCCTCACTTTAGCGAACCGGCGTTTATAAAGACAGGTCTAACTTCCCCCGTGAGCCATGTCAGAAGATCATTGGCGCTGACACTTAACACCCGGGCCATCAGACCTGAAGGTCAGTGACGCAATCCCCATCCAACCGCCAATAGTACCACGCCCAGTATGACCCGGTAAACAACGAAAACGGTGAAGGTCCGACGCTCCAAATAGCGGATCAGCACGGCGATGACGGCATACCCGACGAACGCCGACACGATGATCCCAAACAGGAAGGGCATGCGCATGTCGGCCGGCAAGCCGGAGTGGTGAATTTCCAACCCCTTCTTCAGGCATGCCCCGGCAATGAGGGGGGTCGCGAGGAGAAAGGAGAATCGTGCGGCCGTCTCGCGGTTCATTCCGCGAAATAGGCCCGCGGCCATGGTCGAGCCCGACCGCGAGACCCCCGGGATGACGGCAAACGCCTGTGCCACGCCCACTATGATGGAATCCAACAAGCTGACCTGGCCCAAATCATGAACGCGGCTGCCCACGCGCTCGCCGGCCCACATTACCAGCCCAACGATAATCAGGGCCGGGCCGATGACGAAGGGCGAGCGCAGTTGCTCGTCCGCGGCGCGCTCGAATAGCCACCCGGCGATTCCTCCTGGAATCGTGGCGATGACCAGGAACCAGAAAAGTTGGCGATTCTCGCCTAGCAGCTTCACTGACCCGGCCTCGGCCAAGGTGCCGCCACCTACCGTCGCGCCGGCGTTGCCCCCGCTGATTCCCAAAACCATCTTGATCATTTCCAGCCAATAGCGACAGAAGTAGAGGAGTACGGCAACCAGCGTTCCCGCGTGCAACGCAACGTCGAATGTCAGTCCGGGATCGTTCCACTTCAGGACCCAAGGAACCAACCACAAGTGCGCAGTGCTCGAAACCGGCAAAAACTCCGTCAGGCCTTGCACGATAGCAAGGACGATGGCTTGGTATAGGGGCATAGGACTCCTGATTTTTGGTTTTTAGACTTCGGATTTTGGATCGAAAATAAAGCCCCATCGGTCCATCCGGCCATCGGGTTATCGGAAGGTCATAAAACTGATAGTCCGATGGTTTGATGGCCCGGTGAACCGATCACACTTCGAGGATGACCGGCAAAATCATGGGTCTCTTTCCGGTCTCCTCGTCGAAGTGTCGGCGCAGGGCGGTGCGGATTTTCTCCTTGATCATGCCCCAGTCGGCCACTTCCTCGAGATTGGATTTCTCGATGGTTCGCATGATGACTTCCCGCGCGCTATCCACGAGGTCGCTCGCCTCCTCGAGGGGCACAAACCCGCGGGAAACGATTTCCGGTCGGGTTTCCAACAAGCCCGTGTGCTCGTTGATGGCGAGGATGGGAATCACGATGCCGTCTTCAGAAATGTGGCGGCGCTCTTTGAGGATGATTTCTTCCACTTCGTCCAGGGTGCCACCGTCAATGCACGTGCGCCCGACGGTCACCCGGCCGGCACGGCGCGCGCCCTGCCCGTCAAACTCCAGGACGTCGCCGGTCTCGAGCAGGAAAGTTTCCTCGGAAACCGCTGCCAGTTCCTTGGCCATTTCCATATGCCGCCAGAGCTGCCGGTACTCGCCGTGGATCGGCACAAAGTATTTGGGCCGGACGATGTTCAGCATCAGCTTTAATTCTTCCGCGCTGCCGTGCCCGGAGACGTGGACGGGTGGCTGGCTGCCATCATTGTAATGCACTCGCGCTCCGCGCCGGTAAAGGTGATCGAGCATGCGGAAGATGGCCTTTTCGTTGCCGGGAATCACCCGAGCGCTCAGCACCACTTCATCGCCGGGCTCAACTGAAACCCAGCGATGGCTTGCGACGGCCACGCGCGCCATGGCGGACATCGGCTCACCCTGGCTGCCGGCGATGACCACGGCGACTTGGTTCCGCGGCAGCTTGCGTAAGTCCTGCGGAGGCACCAGCATGCCGGGCGGCACATTCAGCTTGCCCATCTGCATCGCAATCTCGGAGTTCTTGAACATGCTCCGGCCTACAAAACAGAGCTTGCGTCCGTATTGATGCGCCAGGTCGGTGACGATTTGCAAGCGATGCATGGACGTTGCAAAGCAGGAGATCAGCACGCGCCCCGGGGCATCCCCAATGATGTGTGACAGGCGCTGCCGGACGGCCCGCTCCGACGGCGTCAGCCCCGGCCGTTCCACGTTAGTTGAATCGGAGAACAGCGCCAACACGCCATTCCGCCCGTAATCGGCGAGTGTGTGCAGGTCGCTGACGTGCTGGTCAGTGGGCGTGGGGTCAAGCTTGAAATCGCCGGTATGAATCACCGTGCCGAGCGGCGTGGTGAGGGCCAGAGCGCCGGACTGAATGATGCTGTGCGTCAGGTGGATGAATTCCACACGGAACGGCCCCACTTGAAACGGCGCGCTGGGGTGCATCTCCCGCAACTCGGTGCTTTCTGCCAGGTCGTGCTCAATCAGCTTCGATTGTGCCAACGCCAGTGTGAAGGGAGTGCCGTAAACCGGCACATCAACTTCTTCCAACAGATAAGGCAGGCCGCCGATGTGGTCTTCATGGCCGTGCGTCAGCAGAATGGCGCGGATGCGTTCGCGGTTCGCGCGGACGTAGCTGAGGTCGGGGACCACGATGTCCACGCCTAGCAGTTCGGCGTCGGGAAACATGACGCCGCAGTCAACGATGATTACATCATCGTCGAACTCAAACGCCATCATGTTCATTCCGAATTCGCCCAGACCCCCGAGCGGAATTGCTTTCAACTTATGGTTAAGAGATGGAATACGTTCCTCCTATGTGTCATCCTATGCTAACACACAATTTTGAAACTTGCAGGGCACGCAAACCTTGCCCTTCTCAGCCTATTCAGGAATAATCCGAGCTGGCAGGAATCTTTAAGGGCAGTCGAATCCTCGATAAGGAGTACCCATGAAATTGGGTCTGGGATTGTACCGTCACATGCTCACGCCGGAGAATTTTCGTTTTGCGCGGCAATGTGCTTGCACGCATATCGTCGTTCATCTGGTGGATTACTTCCACCAAGCCGAAGGCGATCGGCAAAACCAGCCGGTGGGGAGCCGGTCCGGATGGGGCCGCGCAGGTGACCCGAATAAGCTCTGGAGTTATGAAGAATTGGCGGCGTTGAAGGGAAAGATCAATAACCAAGGTTTGGAATTGCACGCCATCGAAAACCTCGATCCGGCCCACTGGCACGATGTGCTCCTGGATGGTCCTAAGAAAGCGCAACACCTGGAAAACGTCAAGACCATTATCCGCAATATGGGGCGCGCGGGCATTCCGGTATTGGGGTACAACTTTTCGCTTCCGGGTGTGGCAGGAAGAATCGAGGGGCCTTTCGCCCGCGGCGGCGCGATTTCCGTTGGCATGGATGAGGCGGACGAAACGCCGATCCCTAATGGGATGATTTGGAACATGGTTTACGATCCCGACGCACCCCCCGGAACCGTTCCGCCGCTAACCTCAGAGCAATTGTGGCAGCGCCTGGCAGAATTCTTGGAAGCGGTGGTCCCCGTGGCGGAAGAAGCGGGCGTGACCTTAGCCGCACATCCCGACGATCCGCCCCTGCCCGTGTTGTGCGGACAGCCGAGACTGGTTTACCAGCCCCGGCTGTACCAGAAGCTGATTGATTTGAAGCCGAGCCCGCGAAATGCCCTGGAATTCTGCGTGGGCACGCTCGCGGAAATGACTGAGGGAGATATCTACGAGGTCGTGGACCATTATAGCCGCCAGGGGAAATTGGCTTATGTCCACCTGCGCAACGTCTACGGCAAGGCGCCGCGCTATCGCGAGACATTCATCGACGCCGGCGACGTCGATGCGTTGCGCGTGCTCGAAATCCTAAACCGGAATGGCTACGACGGCGTCATTATTCCGGACCACACGCCGCAGATGGAATGCGGGGCACCATGGCACGCGGGGATGGCATTCGCACTTGGATATTTTCGCGCCGCACTGCAAAAGCTTCACACCGCGTAATAGTCCTGCAATGCATCGCTAATTCTTATCTCCCATCCCATGTTGGCTTCCGCAAATTTTGCATAGGGTGGCGGACTCCGTGTTGTCTACGCGATGTTTGACGGGCTTGAGGGTGCGCAAGTAAGCGAATATTGCTTTCAAATCGTCATCGGTAAGGTTGCGGTAATGCCACCAGCCCATGATTGAGCTGAGTTTTCGCGCCTTGACGTAGCCAGTGCGGAAGGTCTGGATAAAAAGAGCTTCATCGTAATAGGGAATCCCTGAGGGATCCGGAGTTATGTTGGCGCTGGCGACCTTGCCCCAGGGCCCCTCCAAGACGAATCCGCCCGCGAACTCCAGCCCGGGAATATTCTGCCCTTTGGCCTGCGGCGTGTGGCAATCACTGCAAGCTGCGATGGTCACTATATACTTGCCACGCTCGAGGGTGTTGGAAAGGTCCGGCGCGGGCACGGGTTGGGTAACGGGTTGCGGGACGCTCCGAATGAGATATTTCACAGGGAAGATGATTTCCGTTTGGGGGAGCGCCTTATGGATAGCAGGGATGGAGCGGATATACACGATGATCGAGGCCAGGTCCTCGTCCGACAGTGAGCGAAAATGCTCGTAAGGCATGAAGGGGAAAAGGGCGCGCCCGTCGTGGCCAATCCCCTCGCGTATGGCGCGCGCCAGTTGGTCATCAGTCCAATTGCCGGCGCCGGTTTCAGGATCGGGCGTGATGTTGGGAGGGACGACGCGGCCCGGAAGGCCCACCAACGGGAACTCGGCGTAGCCGGCGCCCCGGGTGCCCTCCAGTAGCGGAGCGTCGTGCTTTGCCCAGTCATGTTCTCCGTGGCAATCAAAGCAGCCGAGGTTTTCCACTAGATACTGGCCGCGCTCCCTACGCGCCGGGGTCGCTTCAAACTTGCGACTGGTAAGGGGACGCGCTTTGGGTCCGATAAAAGGCCTCCAGCCAATGGTCAAGGAGATTGCTCCCACGAGGAGAAGGGCGATGACCAGGAAAGTTATTCCCAGGATTTTCGTAAGCCGTTTCATCTGTCATCCTCCAATCCAGATTTTGTGTTCACGGAATCGTTATTCCGTCGGGCTGCTATTTCCCCAAGCTGGGCGCGTGCCTTGACGGCATGGGCCACGGTGGACTGCCACTTCCAGGAGCTTGACCCTTCACTGGCGGTGATCCCCTCCGACGAAAATATAGCCGTCTCCCGCGTCTGCAACTCGAGCGGAGTTCCTCAAAATGAACTGGTAATTGCAATAGGCTGTGAAGAGCTTCCTATGCTAGCACTAGCGGGGTAGGGAAGATCAACAAAAAAATGCAGGTCTTCCATAAGGGATTGGCGCCCGCAAGCAGTGAGGGTAAAGAGCCTTCGAGCGAATGGTGCAGGATCAACGAAGGGCTTGTTTTCGAAGGTTCTTCCAGCGTATGCTCTGAGCAACGACAACACATCCGAAGGAATAGGGAGGCACAAATGCTGAGGGCTTGGTGGGCGATCATCATTTTGATGGGAACCAGCTTGGGAGCCGCTGCATTTCCCAGTCCTGCCAATAAACCCGTGACACGCGACGATATTCTCTTTCTGTTGAACAACTATGTGTCCAGCCAGAGTGCGACGAATCTGGTCAAAGAAAACGGCATTGATTTTGACCCGCAAGAAGATTATCTGAAGAAGGTCCGGGCCGCGGGTGGGAAGGATGACCTCATCGAGGCACTTCGCAGCGCGCACGGAACGGGCTCGCATCCCGTCCCGGTGACGCGTTCCGATGCGGAGTTGCAGGTCGAGCAGCACTTGTCCCGGGCCTTGGAACTGGAAAAACTGGAGTCCTACCCCCAATCGGAGCAGGAATACCGTGCCGCCCTGGCTATCGAACCCCAGAACAGCGCCTTGCACGTGGGTTTGGGACGGGCCCTCAGCAAACAGGAGAAGTGGGACGAAGCCCTGCCGGAATATCACGAGGCGATACGTTTAAATCCGAAATCCGCGGAAGCTCACGGCGCCCTGGGTCTTGCGATTAGCACGCGAGGTGATCCCGCCACGGCCATTCCCGAGCTTCGCAAGGCCTTGGCGCTAAATCCCCAGGACCTGCAAGCTCGGAATATTCTGTCTTTTTCGCTCTACAATTTGCACGACCTTGCCGGTGCGCTGAAGGAATTGCACGAAACCGCGGAAATGGCCCCCGACACTGCGGCCGGCCACTACGCGAGCGCCGGGGTCCTCCTTCAGGAAAAAGGCGATGCGGACGGCGCCATTGCTGAATATCGCGAGGCCATCAGCTTGGACCCTTACACCTCGTTTCCGCACAATGATTATGCCAATGCCATCTCGGCCAAAGGAGATTGGGACGGCGCTATCTTTGAGTATCGACAGGCTCTGCGTTTGCAGCCCGATGACGTGACGGCCCATTCTAATTTGGGCTACGCACTCTTCCGCAAAGGTGACTTAACTGGGGGGAACGAGGAAATCCAACATGCGCTGCGTATTAATCCCCATACCCCCTGGCCGCACTTCGTGAATGGCATGATCCTGGAAGCCCAGAAAAAGATGCCGGCGGCAATTTCCGAATATCGCGAAGTCATTCACCTCGATCCCGACAATGCTCCAGCGCATTACTATCTTGCGGGAGGATTGGATGGGAATGGGGATCTCGCGGGCGCTGTGAGCGAAATGCACCAGGCCATTCGGATCGTTCCTTCGAATCCTGGCTATCATAACTATCTCGGTGTTCTGCTTAACCACAAGGGAGACAACACGGGGGCGGAGGCGGAATATCGAGAAGCCATTCGCCTGGAACCCAAGTACGCCATGGCCCACGCGAACCTGGGCTCGACGCTTCTCGATGAACACAATCTCACCGAGGCGGTGAAAGAGATATATATTGCTTATCAACTAGACCCGAAAAATCCTGAAATCATTGCCCTCTATAAGAAGTATACCGGCGGCCTTTTCACGCCCTAGTCGTGGGCGCGCCCGGCGACGCGAGCCAGGAACTCGAATACATTCGCAAGGGCTTCCGGGGAAAGTTGCTCGGCGCGCAAATTGGCGGGTTTGCCTGCTTCTTCCAGCGCCTCGGAGATCCGGCCCCTTGAATAAATGCCTGCCAGATTGTTGAGCAGGTTCTTCCGCTTCTGAGCAAAGCAGCGCTTGGTAAATTCCAGAAACTCATCATAAGTATCCTGCCGCCATCGGTCAAACATCCCCTTCATTTGAAATGTAACCAGTGCCGACTGCACTTTCGGCGCGGGCGAGAAGGCCCCCGGCGGAACGTCCAGGGCGATGTGCGGCTGCGAGTAGCATTGTGTAGCGATGGTCAAATACCCATAATCGCGGGTTCCCGGGGCAGCCGTCAGTCGCTCCGCCACCTCGCGCTGCATCAGTAAACCCATGGCGCGGATCGCGTCCCTTTGCCCAAACAGATGATGGAGGATAGGTGAAGTGATGTAGTAGGGGAGATTGCCGAAAACAAACGCGTGTGTGGCCCCCTCTTGCCGGCATAGGGCGGCAAAATCGATGCGAAGTACATCCGCTAGAATGATCTCGACGTGCGATTCCTCCTTGAAATCCTCTTGGAGCCCCTGCGCAAGCACGTTGTCAATCTCGATCGCGATGACTTTGCGCGCGCGCCCGGCCAGCAGCGCGGTCATGGCCCCGCGTCCCGGGCCAATTTCAAACACCAAGTCGCCGGCGGCAAGGGGGAGCACCTCCAGAATCCTGCGGCGATACCGTTGGTCGTGGAGAAAATGCTGGCCGAGTTTGGGGCGGTGATGTTGGAATTTGGATCTTAGATTTTGGATTTTGGATTTACCCCCTATTCTGCTTGGCATCATAACATGAGCCCGGAGACACGCGTGCCCGGGTGTGCCGTCCAAAAGTGACAAAGCGAGGGTAGACCGGGCCTCTCCCGGCATGCGCAGTTATTGACTTCTTGTCCTTGAATGCGGGTATTGTTTATTCCGACAATTTTGCTCTTGACAAAGACTAGGGCTATCTGCTACCATTGAAGGCTAGCGCTGGCTGGTCGGCATGCCAGGCCTCAACCTCGACTAGCGGCCGGTGCAAATAATAGAACGGTAGGCAGCAGGCAGGAAGGCGGAGGCTGGCCGAGGGCTCGGAAGGCGGGATGGAAGATTCCAGCCTGCACCAGTTGTGGCGGCTCCCCCACATGCGTTTGAAGGTCAGGAACGGGGCCCACTGGAACCAAAAAGATGTCGAAAATGAAGGAACCTCCGGGGATTTGTATGAAAACAAAAGAAAGACGACAAAATGTATAGTGACAAATTCCGCTTCTCACCCCAAAATGCACCAATCTCATGCTAATCGACAGCAATCTGTCGGGCTTTCTGGCCGAGAATGAACGAATCGCACCATAATCCGGGGAGGTGACTAGTGGTTAGACGGGCATCTTGCCCGTGAGCCGTCGGGGGCGTAGCGGGGCAGCCTGCCCCGAGGTAACGGGGTCCCGCCTGTGCGGAGTCATGGCCAGGGTGGCCATGCCACACGGAGCGGCGCTACAAAATCCCCATCAGGCGGTGATGTACTAGAAATAAAACCGGTTAGCTGTTTATGACGGAAATCTTGAGAAAATCGATGTTATTGAAATTAAAAGAGTTAATAAATTCCCAACGGCAAGACAAGGGAAAAACGTGGCATATCAAAAATGAAGGTATATCCCGTGATGTTATTGAAAACAAAAGGACAAAATTTTTCCGAAAGTCGGTATCCCGTGATGTTATTGAAAATAATAGACCTATAGTTTGTACTCCACGATGTTGATGATAAGAAAGGTAGTTATTGAAAAACATCCATGACACTTGACCAGTTCCGAGTGACCAGCAGAAGCAGAATCATCAGAGGTAGGAACCGTCGGGCCGCACATCCGGGAGCTTACCGCTTCAGCCTAGTTTGCGCGGGCGAGAGGCCCACGCTATGTCCGGGGGATTGCCGCTTGTCCCACTCCCCACGTGCCCGGAGACCTTGACTTTGCTGGGGGCATCTTCTAACGTAGCGAGGTTTGGAATCTGCATTCACCCGAAAGGAGAGGCGGCGTGAAAGTTGTATTCGTCGCATCAGAAGGCGTCCCGTTTTCCAAGACGGGCGGGTTGGCCGATGTAGTGGGCGCGCTGCCCAAGGCGCTCGCAGCCCTTGGGCACGAGGTGGAAGTCATCCTGCCTCGCTATCGCCTTACGCCGCAGGGGGCCAGCGTGCCCTACGCAAAGAGTTTGACCCTGGCGCTTGGTTCCGGTTATAAGTTCGCCGCCGTGCAGGACGGCGGGCGCGCCCACGGAGTGCAAACCTTCCTGATCGATTGCCCGGAGTATTTTGATCGTGAGGGCCTCTACCAGTTGAAGGGCGAAGACTATCCTGATAACGCCCACCGTTTTGCGGCTTTTTCGATGGCGGCGCTGGAGTTCATGAAACACGCGCCGGCTTCCCCTGACATCATTCATTGTCACGACTGGCAAACCGCACTCGTGCCCATCTATCTACGCAATCTCTATCAGGAAGATGCGTATTACGGCAAGAGCTCTGTGGTGTTTACCCTTCACAACCTTGGCTACCAGGGACTTTTCCCGCCACACCTGCTGCCGCAGATTTCCCTCCACGCCGGCCTCTTCACCATCGACGGCCTGGAATACTACGGAATGGTGAACCTCCTCAAAGGAGGTATTATCTTTTCGGATTTTATCACCACCGTGAGCAGCAAGTATGCGAAGGAAATCCAGACCCCCGAGTTTGGTTACGGTTTGGAGGGTGTCCTTCGCTCGCGGGCGGCCCACCTTCAGGGGATCGTGAACGGTGTGGACTACGAGGAGTGGGATCCTTCGACCGACAAGCTCCTGGCGGCGAATTACACTCCTGCCGACCTGGAGGGTAAGGAAGCCTGCAAGAAGGCGCTCCTTGAAGCAATGGGCGTGCAGACGCCGGTGCTCCACCGGCCGGTGATCGGCATTGTTTCGCGGTTTGCCTCGCAAAAGGGATTTGACTTGATCTCAAGCATCGCGGAGCAATTGGCGTCGCTCGATCTCTATGTCGTGGCGCTGGGCACCGGCGAGCCTGCACACGAGGAATTGTTTCGCACCATGGCCGCGAAGTACCCGGAAAAGTTCCTGGTCAAAATCGCTTACGACAACGTTTTGGCCCATCAGATCGAAGCCGGGTCCGACATGTTTTTGATGCCCTCGCGTTACGAACCTTGCGGGCTCAATCAGATTTACAGCCTGAGGTATGGCGCGGTCCCGATTGTGCGAGCCACGGGTGGCCTGGACGACACCATTGAGGCCTTCGATGGCAACTCCGGCACAGGCTTTAAATTTCAGGCGTATTCGCCCCAGGCCTTGCTGGCCGCAATTCATGCTGCTCTGGAGACATACTCCACGCCCAAGGCTTGGCATCGCCTCGTCCAGAATGGCATGAAGAAGGATTTCTCGTGGACCACCTCGGCCCAGGCATACTCGCAAATCTATGAAACGCTCAAGAAGGCCAAGGCTTGATCGGTGTGGATAGCATTTTGCTCCGGAAATTCTCCGGTCATGCGTCAATTCGATTTGGGGGCGGCTTCATGCCGCCATTTGGCGAGGTCAACTGGCGGCTAGAGCATCAAATTGGCCTATACTGATTCCCCCTAATTTGGAGGTTTTTTGGAATGGCAGGCAGTCATACCTTGGAATTTAGCGATCAGAATTTTGAGGAGGACGTGTTGAAATCCCCCCAGCCAGTCCTGGTGGATTTCTGGGCAACTTGGTGTGGGCCTTGCCGCATGATGGCGCCTACGGTGGACGTCATTGCTGCGGAATATGCCGGTCGTGCTAAAGTCGGCAAGCTGAACGTGGATGAGAATCTCACGGTCACCAGCCGGTACGGGATTCGCAGCATCCCCACCCTCCTTCTCTTCAAGGCCGGGCAGATTCAGGAGCAGGTATCCGGGACGGCGTCAAAGGACGCGATTAGTAGAATGCTTGATAAATGCCTCGAGTGAGGACGACAGCGTTCGTGGGCCTTGCGACTGTCGCGACAGCCTCGGGCGACCGCATTTCAGTCTCCGGCTTTTGATGGAACCATTCGAGTTAGAATTACAGGACACAACTTCGTCCAAGGGAAGAGCAGGTCAGTATGTCAACCAATGTCGTGGTGGTCGGTGTTCAGTGGGGCGATGAAGGCAAGGGTAAAGTCGTGGACGCCCTGGCGGAACACTTTGATATTGTTGCACGATACCAGGGGGGCGCCAACGCCGGTCACACCGTGTTGGTGGGTACAAAGAAATATGTGCTCCAACTTCTTCCCACCGGCATTATTCGCCCGGATAAGAGTGCCGCGATCGGAAATGGCGTGGTGGTGGATCCGGAGGCGTTGCAGCAGGAAATTCGCAAGCTGGAAGAGGTTGGCGCGAGCGTCGACCATCGGCTGAAGGTCAGTGACCGCGCGCACTTGATTTTGCCTTATCACCGCGCGCATGAGCTCGCCGCCGAAGCAGCTCGCGGCGTGGGGAAAATCGGGACCACTGCCAAAGGGATTGGACCGGCTTATGAAGACAAGGCGGGGCGGCGCGGCCTGCGCGCTTGTGATTTGCGCGATCCAGCGAGATTCCGCGAAAAGTGCCATGCCATCATCGCGGAGAAGAACCGCATCGACGGGGCGCTTTTCGGCGCTCCTCCCATGAATCCCGAGGAAGTTGCGGACCAGGTCCTACGCGTGAGTGAAGGTATTATTCCCTACCTGGCGGATGTTTCCATCTATCTCAATGCTGAAATGGGCCGAGGCAAACGCGTGCTCTTTGAAGGTGCTCAGGGAACCTTGCTGGACCTCGACCACGGCACCTACCCGTTTGTGACTTCGTCGAGTTCGGCGGCGGGGGGAGCCTGTACGGGCACCGGTGTGGGGCCTACTCGCATCGACTCGGTGATGGGTGTGTCAAAGGCGTACGCCACGCGCGTAGGAAGCGGGCCCTTCCCCACCGAAGCTCACGGGGTGGAAGGTGAAAAGATTCGCGAGCGCGGGGGCGAATACGGAGCGGTTACCGGACGCCCGCGACGCTGCGGATGGTTCGATGTTCCCGCCGCGCGCTTTAGCGCTCGCGTCAATCATCTGGACGCGATGATCATTACCAAGCTGGATATTCTTGATCCCCTGCCCGAAATTCCCGTGGGGGTCGAATATGAGTACAGGGGCGAACATTTTAAGGATTTCCCCCCGGAAATCGAAAGCTTGGAGGAGATGAAGGTCCACTATCGCACAGTCCCCGGCTGGCAAAAACCCACTTACGGTGCCCGCGAACTTACGCAACTGCCGTCGCAGGCTCAGGATTACCTCAGTTTTCTGGCTGACCAGGTGGGGGTGAAGGTTGCCATGGTTTCAACGGGACCGGAGCGGGAGCAGTGCGTTTGGTTGGATCAATCGGTTGTTTGTCGGTAGTCAGTTGTCCGTGGTCAGTTGTTGGTCGCCACGGCGATCGAGGGTAGTCGATTCACATAGGGGCTTGAGAGTCCCAGTTATTACGTGCACTTGAAACCTGACAACGGACCGTGGACAACCGACTAAGGACAACCGACAGCTAACATGCTTTCCTTCGAGCAGGCGCTTAACATTGTCAAAGAGAAACTGACCGCGGCGGGCACGAGGCCGGGAAGGGAAGTTGTGCCTCTGGGCGAAGCGCGCGGCCGAGTCCTGGCGGAGGGCGTTCTTGCTGACCGCGATTATCCGCCTTTTCATCGGTCCATCCGCGACGGATATGCCGTGCGTGCGGAGGACGTGGCCTCGCCGCCTGTGGAATTGAATTTGCGTGGGGAAATTCGCGCGGGAGGGTATTTTGCGGGCCTCCTTGGCGCAGGTGAATGCCTTTCCATCATGACCGGCGCACCGTTGCCCGACGGCGCCGATGCGGTGGTAATGGCGGAGTATGCGGATTCCGAGGGCGGCAAGGTAAAGATCCAACGAGGTGTTCGATCCAGGGAAAACGTGGTCCGGCAGGGAAGCGAAGCCCGGGCGGGCGCATGCGTATTGCCGCGCGGCCGGCGGCTGGGTGCAGGAGAGTTGGGGTTACTCGCCACAGTGGGGAAATTGCTTGTACCGGTCTTCGTCCGCCCAGTGGTGGCCATCCTTCCCACCGGTGATGAGGTTGTGCCGGTCGAACACCAGCCGGAAAAATTCCAAATCCGCAATAGCAATTCCGTCTCCCTGTCTGCGCAGGTAGCTGCGGCGGGCGGGATTCCTCGCCATCTGGAGATTGCGCCGGACCGCCCGGAAGCACTGCGCAGCCTGATACAGGATGGGTTGCGCTCGGACCTGTTGTTGTTGACCGGCGGAGTGTCCGCTGGGAAGTATGATTTCGTGGAGCAAGTCCTTGCCGATTTGGGCGCTGAATTCTATTTTCAAAGCGTTGCCCTGCGGCCGGGAAAACCGCTGGTTTTCGGGAGAGTGGCGGGAAAGTTCTTCTTCGGTTTGCCGGGGAATCCCGTTTCGACATACGTGACATTCATGTTGTTTGTGCGACCCGCGCTGGCGGCCATGGGGGGCGCCGATTTTGAGGCGCCGTTTTTATTGCCAGCGCAACTAGCTAAGCCCATTAAGCAAACTTCCGGATTGACCGCGTTCCTGCCGGCGCGAATGGACCGTTCTGTCAACGGGCCTTTTGTGAGACTGGTGGGCTGGCAGGGCTCGGGGGATTTGGTGGGAGTAGCTACGGCTAATTGCTTTGTCGTCCTGCACCCGGACCAAACCGCCCTGGCGGCGGGGGATTGGGTGGATGTGATGGTCAAAGAAAACTGACACGGAGGATTGCCGATATTCGATTGCTGATTGTCGATTGGGATTCCTTGGCTATAGGTCGTCAGTATAAGTGCTCTCCTGTAAACCAAGGAGTTTGAACCTAAGACTTGGAATTCTTATTCTTCAATCGGCAATCGTCAATCGAAAATCGGCAATTCAACATGATTAAGAAACTAAGTCACTACGACCGCGCCGGCCGCATCAGGATGGTAGACGTGTCTTCCAAGCCAGAAACCTTGCGGGAAGCGGTGGCGAGCGTGCGCGTCAACATGAGTGCCTCCGCGCGGCGAGCGGCCCGGCACAACCCCAAGGGCGATCCCTTGGAGATCGCGCGCGTGGCGGGCATTGCGGCGGCCAAGCGAACCGCGGAACTTATTCCCCTTTGCCACCCGCTGCTTTTGACTCATATTGATGTTCAGGCGCATTTCTGCAAGAATGGCGTGGAGATTTCGTCTACAGTTCGCACGACAGGCCCCACTGGAGTCGAAATGGAGGCCCTTACAGCGGCGGCTGTGGCGGCGTTGACGGTTTACGACATGTGCAAGGCGGCTGACCGCAGCATCGAAATCTCCGAACTTCGCCTCCTCGAAAAAAGTGGAGGCAGGAGCGGCCTCTATCGCGCCCGCCAGCGGCGGGCGAGTTAAGTCTGTGGGAAGAAGGTTTCGCGAGTGTCGGCACCTATCAAAATCCTTGTCGTCGATGACAACCCAACGATTCTCCAACTCATGTGTCAGACCTTGGAGAAGTGTGGGGAGATCATTACGGCAACGGATGGCGCCGACGCTTTGATGAAGACGATCGATGCTAAGCCCGATTTTATCATTTCGGATTATACGATGCCGGTTATGGACGGCCGCGCGCTTTTTGACAAACTGCGCTCGCGCAAGGAAACTCAAAATATTCCCTTTGTTTTGATGGCCTCACAAAAGGAAATTGACGAGCGTTTGCGCATGGTTTTGGAGGACGTTGAGGATTACGTCGTCAAGCCTTTTTTTACGCGGGACCTCTTGCAGCAGGCACGGCGCATCACAGCGAGACTGCTCCAGCAACGCATGGAAAAGCAGGGCGGCGCGGCCGGCACCAAGGGGCGGCTTGCCGAGATCAGCTTGATTGACTGGATGCAGACTCTCGAGCAGGGCCGCAAAACCTGTGCCCTGATTCTGCGCTCGGGCGGCGAGGACTGTACGCTTTATTTCAGCGATGGCCAGGTGAAACACGCGGTTTGTGGCACCCTGAAAGGCGATGCCGCGGTTTTTAAAGTCCTGACTTGGATGGATGGTGATTGGGAAGTGGATTTCCAAAAGAATTCTCCTGAGCGCACCACCACCATGTCTACCCAGGGCCTGATGTTGGAGGGCCTGCGGATGTTGGACGAAGCGAGCCGCGACGCGGGGTAGGGCTTAGGTTTTAGGTCACAGGTTACAGGTTACAGGCAGTGCGTTATCAGCTAAGCGATATGAGTGTATCTGTAACCTATAACCTGTCACCTATAACCTAAAATGCTGCGTGCCAAAATTCTGGTGTTGAGTGACGCTTCCTCGTGCGGCGAGAGCCCGGACCTGTCCGGCCCGGCGGTTCGCGAATTGCTGGAAGCGCGTGGATGGCAAGTGGCGGCCATCGAAATTCTCCCCGACGACTTAAATACCATACGACAACGGCTGGAAGCCCTAACCGATGCGGACGACTGCGATGTCGTCGTGACCACGGGCGGCACGGGTGTCGGCCCGCGGGATGTGACTCCGGAAGCCACGCGCGCTGTAATCGAAAAGGAAATTCCTGGCCTGGCGGAACTGATGCGCGCTGAAGGCGTCAAAAAAACGCGGCGCGCCGCCCTGTCGCGCGGCGTGGTTGGCGTGCGCAAAGGCAAGCTCATTGTCAATCTGCCCGGCAGCCCGCGCGGTGCTCGCGAGTCGCTCGAAAGCATTTTGGATTTGCTGCCGCACGTCGTCGATCTCATCCAAGGCCGCACGGCCCACCACGATTAACAAAGATCCATTCTGGAGCAGGGCAATGCCCTGAGGATGGATCGCCTTGCGCTCACCGAAACCCCACTGAAATCAATTTCCCCCAAGGTTGAAGAAAGGGCTTGACAGGCATATTCTATATATGTAGACTTTTGCCATGAAAATCCCTCGCATATCGCCGGAAACGCTCCTGGTCCTGGAAGGGTTCATGGCGCGCCCCACGGACTGGCGCTACGGTTACGAGCTCAGTCGCGAGACGGGTCTGAAGTCCGGGACGCTCTACCCCATTCTCATGCGCCTGGAAAAGTACTTAATGCTGGAAGCTTGCTGGGTGGCCACCGAAGACGGTGTGCCGCCGCGGCACACTTATCGATTGACGTCGAACGGATTGGAATTGGCCAGAACCAAGCTGGCCGAAGCGCGCCCGCGCTCCCTGGTGCGGCAACCCGCCTATTGCAGTGGGTGAGAACCATGCTGGAAATGCAGCTCCGTCAAGCTGCGGCCGTCCTTCTGGAATCCGCGATTCGCATTGCGCCGCCCGACACGCGCAACTGGGGCGAGGCGATGCGCGGCGAGCTCAACCACGTGGAAGGCTCCTGGGCGGCGGCGATGTGGGCGCTGGGCGGTTCGAGCGTTTTGGCTAAACAGGCGCTTGCCTCTCTGGTTATCCCCGGCCGTCGCCTTGTTCCCGACGGAGGGATTTTCGCCAAGAGCCCCACCCTGCGCAAAGCGGCATTAGCCATGGGCGGGGCGTGTGTGCTGGCGGCGCTGCTGTTTTTCGCTGCCCCGCCGTTCCGGCAGGCGTTCCAGGTGGCGCTCCAGCCCTGGCATCACCTGTATCAGGTCGCCTCCAGGAATCATGAGCCAGGCTTTGAGGCGCTCGCCAAGCGGGCGGAGTTGCGCCACGACCCCGAAGGGCTGGCCTTCTGTGCCGTGCGCGTCCAGGATCCCCGCGAAAGCGCGCGCCTGGCCGAGGAAGCCGTCCGCCTGGACCCAAACCTCCTTTGGGTTTACGCGGTTGTTGCCATGCGCAACCCGAGACTTCCAGAAACCGGCCCGTGGATCGAGAAGCTCGAGCGATGGGATCCGCAGAATGGCCTCTTTCCCCTGATAGCGGCGCAGTCAATGGTGCGAGTACATTTCCCCTTGGGGGTATGGGCGCCGCCGAATCAGGAGCTCGAGCAAGCGTGGCGCGCCGCTATGGCGGCAGCGTTCCAGGCTCCGAAATTCGATGATTATCTGGACCGAGTGGCGGGACTTAGCCGCAAGGTGGTGCCCCGTTATCGTTTCTACGATCCGTATGAGGTCGAATCCCGTGCGAATCTTGACCTTCCATCCTCCGCCGTCGAGAACTCCGAGCGGTTTGCCCTATCCCTGCTTCGCTCCGGGCAAGAACTGGAAACCAGAGGAGACCTGAAGGGCGCGCACGAAAAATACTGGACTGTGGCTCGATACGGCCAGCTCATCGATTCTCAGGGACACACTGCGTATGAGCATTGGTGCGGCACTTACCTTCAGGCCATGGCCTACAAGCCCCTTATAGCGCTTGCCGAGAAGGAGGGGAATTCCGCCGAGGCTGCACTCTTTGATTACCTCGCGGGAAAGTTCAACCCCATCACGGGAGAGCACGCAAGGTACTCCGGTGAATCGGCTTTTGGGCCGTATACCTCCACACGGAACGCCGCGGTGGTGGAGATTTCCGGGCTCATGATCATCATCTTCTTCGGGCTTGCGGTTATTGCCTTATCGATTTTGATCGCGGGCAGTCGCCGCGGCGCGCGGCCGGCAGCTCAGCGCGCCAAGCCTGTGGCGACGATCGTCGTATTGACCAGCGCGGTGGGTTTGTTGTTCTCCTCTGTCACGCTTTACCTGACCTATCGCCCTTACTGGTATATCTTCCAGAGCGCCGTCCTAAATGGTGACAGGGTCCAAACGCGCGACTTTCGTGAGTTTCTGATTTCTACGCAGAGGCTGCCGGGCTTTCCACCCCACTTTTACACGTTGCTGAACGCTCTACTTTACTCCGGCTCGCCCAGCTTTTTGTTCTACGTTTGGACGGGCGTGACCCTACTGGGTGTAGGCGGCCTGGTCCTCATACTTTTGCGACACCTCCTGGGCCGCCCCCATGCTCACTCGCCGTAGTAGCGCCGACGTTCAGGGCGGGACGTACTGAGCTAAAGCTCGGCGGGTGCCAATTTCCTCCGCACTAACATCGCTTTGAATGGTTCCACGGCTTTCCGCCTGGCCCTGGCCAGGTTAGGGGCTGTGAGGATCGGGGGTACGTGTGTGCAAATGGGCCGGTAGGGCCGAACGGGATTCGGCCAAGGCACTTGCTGGCAAGAAGATTTCCGCAGGAGGTGAAACATGAAAAAACTCATCGCGTCATTAGCTTTTCTCCTCATGATGCCGGCATCGGTGTTGGCGCAGGACACGGATCATCCGCCCCATGGCCTGGGATATGTTTTCGCCGGACCTGCGACGCACGGGATGGGCATAACCACGGGTTTTGGCGGGGAAGGGTACTTCTATAAGGGTCTGGGTGCGGGCGCGGAACTCGCAACTGCAGGCTTCACCACCTCGGCCAACGGCAATCCGAACTGGATTGGGATGGGCTCCGCCAACTTGTCGTACCACTTCTTCCCCAAAAAGGTCCGAGGCAACGTGGCGCCGTTTGTGACCGGCGGCTACACCCTCTTCTTTGGCCAAGATACAGACAATTACACGGGATCCATTGCCCATGGCCTCAACATCGGCGGCGGTGTCGATTACTTTGCGTCGAAGCACGTTGGCATCCGCTTTGATGTTCGATACTACGCCCACGGCGACCACATCCTCTGGGCGTCATTTCCAAATGTTACGCAGCTTAGCTTCGCCGCCTTCCGCATCGGATTTACGTTCAAGTAGGGACGGGGCCGCCGTCAGCTAGCGCACTCCGCGGGCGGCGAGGATCGCTGGGCGTGGCTCGCACGGAAGGCCAAATTGATTCTCCAGCAAGAGAAATGCCACTGGGGGTGAAACATGAAGAAACTCATCGCGACAGTAGCTATTCTCCTCATGGTGCCGACATTGGCGCCGGCGCAGAACGCTGACCATCCGTATCGAGCCGAGGGGTATTTCTTTATCGGTCCGATCGTGTCGAATACCAGGGACGTTTTCAACCCGGCCTATGCCGGAGTGGTGTTCACTGACGGAGAGCCGGCGCCTGCGAACTTGTTCTTCCACGCCGTGGGCGGCGCAAGCACCGGTTTTGGTGGAGAAGCGTTTGTTTCCGGCGGACTCGCCCTGGGCGGCGAAGTTGGATATGCAGGCCCCGATTGGAGTTTTAGCGGCGGGAGCGCGGTAGGAATAATGTCACCCGATGTGTCTTATCACTTCTTCCCCAAAAAATGCCGGAGGGTCGAGCCATTTGCGACCGGAGGCTACAGCCTATATTTCGGGGACCGCAGGGCGACGCAAAGTGGGTTCAACTTCGGGGGAGGCGTGAACCTCTGGGTGGCCAAACACGCCGCCGTGCGCCTGGAGGTTCGCAACCAGGGCAGCATCGATTACTTCCACAGTCAATTTACCCATTACGTCGCCTTTCGGATCGGCATGACGTTCAGGTAGGGCCAGGGTTCGGGCAAGCATGTGCAAGCCAGCCTAGCGCGAATCTGTTATCAAGGTCCGCGGCTTTTCGCGGGCGTCGCACCAAACTCGTCCACCAGCGGGTGACAAACAGATTCAGACATTTCAGGTTTGATTTAACGCTTTGTTGGGAGGCCAACCTATGAAGCACTCGAAATACGCTCGGTTCTTGGCAATGGTACTTTCGGTGTTTGCAGCAACGGCGGGGTTGCCCCTCCGGGCCGCCAACTCTGATTGGAACAATCTCAACATTCTGAAGCCGGGCCAGCTCATCCGTGTGGAGCTGAAGGACGCCAAATCTTACGACGGCGAGTTGCAGGGGCTGAACGACGAGGGGATCACCCTTCGGCTGACGCCGAGTCCCCGAACCTTCGCGCGGAAAGACATTCTCCGCGTTTATTCCAAAAACGAAAGTCACCGTGCGCGAAACTTTCTCATTGGGGCGGGGATTGGAGCGATCTTAGCGGCCATCGGCGTGTCAGCCAACCACTGGGGTGAAAACGTGGGGTTGCGCTCCACGGCGTGGGAGTGGCCGGTAGGTCTGGGCGTATTCGGCGGCATCGGGGCCGCGATACCAACCGGGGGATGGCGGGAGGTTTACCGCGCTCCCCGGCACCGCGGATCCGCGAACAGCGGCCACTAACTCCGTGTGTTGGGCGACTCCTCAGGACCTGGGATAGAATGCCTGCGTACCCGGGTAGGGAATTCCCTTAAGCGAGGGATTTCGACCAGCGGTTTTTCCGGAGGGAGAATTCTTACGGGATTACGCAAACGGAAACGACAATCACGTAGCGAAGGAAAGGCCAGCTGCGGAGTGTTGGCCTTCGCGCTTTTGCTGGTTTGTTCAAAGGCCCTGGCGGCGCAGGACGTTGAGCGGAATTCTGTGCCTGACCATAGTGAAAGTGGTTCAACCATCATTGCCGTTCTGCCTCCGGCCATAAGTCGCAAGCGCCTCACGCCGAAAGACAAGTTTGAAATCTACCTCCATCAGAGTTTTGGTCCGCAGAATTTCATTCTTCCTGCCTTCGGAGCAGGCTACTCCATGCTGAATCCGCCGCCCCATTATCCGCGCGAATGGGAGGACGGTGGCGGAGCTTTCGGCCGATGGTATGGAGAGCAGATCGCGGCAAGCACCTCAAATCGAACGGGGCAACTCCTGGCGGAGGTTGCCTTGCATGAAGATCCTCGCTACGTTCCCTCCAGCAGCAAGAATGCCATCGTTCGAACTTTTCATGCCGTTGCCTTTACCTTCGTCGATAAAACCGACTCCGGACGCAACACCTTCGCATTCTCCAACTTCGCGGGCGCGGCAGCAGGTGGCTTCGTCGGAATGGGCATGCTGCCGGCCGGATATAACGATGTCCCGCACGCCGAGCGGCGCGCATTGCGAGGACTCGAAACCATCGCGGTACGTAGTATCCTGACGGAGTTTCGGCCCGAGTGGTCGCCCATCTTGAGAAAGATCCACGTCCCCAGCATTCTTCCCGAGTGGTGGACTCCCAAGCATCCGCAGCAGCCGTGAAAATGATGGAGATAATCGCACTACGCACCCACGAGAGCGTGCAACATAGAAGCGAAAACGGAGCCCCCCTGGACGTGGCGTGGGCGTCTCGCCCGCTGGGGCGTGGGCATCCTGCCCGCGCATTTTGGCGGGAGCGGGACGCTCCCGCGACAGCCGGCGAGACGCCCGCGCTACGGTATTCTGTGCTATGATTCTAGCTGCAAAAAGGAGGGAGCGTGCTTAACTCCTACGGGCCCATCGTTATTTTTGCGGTGATCGCCGCGCTTTTCGCCCCGGTGACCTTGTGGATTTTCAAGTTCATTCGTCCCTCCTTCCGCGCCACGGCGGAAAAAGTGATGCCTTATGAGTGCGGCATCACGCCGGAATCCGACTCGCGTCACCGTTACACCGTGCGCTTCTACGTTGTCGCCATCCTTTATGTGGTTTTTGCTGTGGAGACGGTTTACCTGATCCCGTGGGCCGTGCAGTACCAGGCGCTCGGACTCCTGGGACTGGTTGAAATGCTCGTCTTTCTCGGCATCCTGATTGTCGGTTACATCTGGTTGGTTAAACGTGGCGCGCTGAAATGGATTTAGTGGGATTCCTGTTCGATCCGTCCATTTATATTCCCGTTCTACCCCATCAGAAGTCATTGCCAGCACGAGGGAAGGGAATTTGGAAAAATGGGCTTGACATTCGCTTTTTATTCGCCTATTATTCTGTCCCGTTAACCCGGGCAATTCCGTATCACGGGGCGGGTTACAAATCTCAACTTTGCGGAGGAAACTATGGCATTGAGCGAAGCATTGCTGCCCGAGTTCGACCAGGAGATGGCCAATACGCGCAAGAGTCTAGAACGCGTGCCCGACGATAAGTTCGATTGGAAACCCCACACGAAATCCGCGACCATGCGGCAGTTGACAACGCACTTGGTCCTATTTCCAAGCTGGATGATCGATACGCTGGAGAAGACGTCCTTCGACTACGCACCGGTGGGAGGCGAGGGCTATAAGCCGCCGGTCATCAACTCACACAAGGAGCTACTGGAGATATTTGACCGTGATGTCCCCAAGGCGCGGGAAGCTTTGAAGGGAGCGAGCGACGCTCAATTGATGGCGACCTGGAGCTTGCTCGCAGGGGGAAAGACGATCTTCTCGATGCCGCGGATTGCGGTCCTGCGCGGCATGGTGATGAATCACCTGATTCACCACCGCGCCCAGCTTGGAGTCTACCTGCGGCTCAACGATGTCCCGGTGCCTGCCATTTATGGCCCATCGGCAGATGAGCAAGGTTAATCGGCAAAGCGACACGGGGTGGTGGGTCGGTTCCTGTAGCGGCGGGTTTATCCCGCCATATGGCGGCGTGAAGCCGCCTCTACGACGTGATCGACCCACCATCCACTTCGTGGTCGGTCATTGAACGCGGTAGAGCATTTCCCCGGCGCGGGGTACCACGAGCACGCCTTCGTCCTCGCGGCCTTCCCACTCTTCGCGGTTGACGCTCGCGGGATCGAGGTAACCCAGATTGACGCGCCGGCAGCGCTCTTCCGGAATGGCCGTGGCCAAGGTCACTTGAACGCGCGGAGTCTCCGTCCGGGCGGGCGCGTCGTACGTGCCCAGACCTCTGACGTGCGTTGAGTGCGCCAGGATTCCGCCTGGGTAACCCTTGAACTTGTCCCACTGCGCCAGGAAATAGTCGCGGCAGTGATAGCCGATTTCCTCAATCAAGGCGCCGTGCGTATAGCTGATCTCGGTAATGTGCGGGGCAAAGATCACCACCTCACCACCGTCGGCCACGGCGGGTTCCATCTTGTACATACCTTTGCCGGCGGTCCAAATATCGTCATAGAGGCGTGGCATCACCGAGAGAACCCGCCGGTAGGGCTTCTTCACGTAGACGATGTGCTTTTGAGCGGAGAGCGCTGCGGCGGATTTCCATGCCTCCTGGGGCGAGCCGAAGTAGATCCCCGCGAGCCCTTCGTGCGTCACCACCAGCGCAAAGCAAGCGGAGGGCGTGTCGATCATGTTGGCTGCGCGGTCAATGATGGCGCGGATCGGCGTGTAACCGGAACCGATGACCTTGTAGTTGGTCATCAAGGCGCCGAACCAGTGGGTCAGGTTGATGATCTCTGAACCGGCGATGCCCGGGAAGAAGTACTTGGTACCGCCGGAGAAGCCCGCCACTTCATGGGGGAAAACCGGCCCGCAAATAATGAGCTGGTCATAATCTTGGATTAACCTGTTGAGGCGGACGGGTATTTCCTGCGCCAACAATCCGCCTGTGAGCTCGCCGATTTCTGCGGCGGGGATCACACCCAAAGTCACAAAGGTCTGCGGGTCTTCCCAGTGATGATTGAAGATGCAGCTCTTGCCGCATTGCCCATCGGTTACCGGCCGGCCCACCAGCTTGCCGAGATGCTCGTCGTTCATGATCGGGTGGGTGCCGAGCGCCACAAGGTAGTCCAGGGCGGCCACGCGAGGAGCGAGGTGAGCCTCGAACAAGTCATACATCAACGGCATGGGCATGGTGCGCGTTCCATCAGGAATGATGACGAGCACGCGCTTGCCATCCACGGCGAGCGTGGCGAGGCCCTCCTGCACGACCTGGCTGATTTCCGCTTGGGTCAAATAGCGATCCGCGAAGCCCTTTCCAATACTCATTGGTTCCTACCTCGCTTACTTCAGTGACGAGTGACAAGTGACGAGTGACGAGCAATAAGGCACGGTCGTTATTCTTGCTCGTCACTTGTCACTCGTTACTCGTCACTGCACCTAGACTCCCGCGAACGCCGAAAATCCGCCGTCTACTGGTAGGACAATTCCCGTTACAAAGGAGGAGGCAGGCGAGAGGAGCCACAGCACGGCTCCTAACAGATCCTCCGGCTGGCCAAAACGCGCCATCGGGGTGTGGCTGATGATGGCTTTGCCACGCGGGGTCATCTCCCCCGTTTTTTCGTCGGTCAGGAGAAAGTAATTCTGCTTGGTCAAGAAGAAGCCGGGAGCGACAGCGTTGACACGGATTCGCGGCGAGTACTGCTGAGCCACATGCACCGCCAGCCACTGCGTAAAGCTGCTGACGGCCGCTTTCGCCGCAGAGTAAGCCACGACGCGGGTCAAGGGACGGATGGCGCTCACGGAGGAGATGTTGAGGATGACCCCTTCACCGATCTCCGCCATCATCTTTCCAAACACCTGCGAGGGCAGAATAGTTCCCATCAGGTTCAGGTCAAAAACCCAGCGCAAAGCATCGGGGGGCAGATCGAAGAAACCGAGATCTGCGCTGGTGGTGGCCTGAGGTTTGTTGCCTCCCGCCGCGTTCAACAGGCAATCGACCTTACCGAACTTTTCGTGGACGGCCTCCGCGGCTTTGTGCAGGCTCGACGGGTCCACGACATTGGCGCTAATTGCCATGGCCTGACTGGCGCGCGGCCCCATGAGGTCCAGGATGCGCTGAGCGGGGTCCATGTGGCGTGCGAGAATCGCCACATTGGCTCCGCATCCCACCAGCGCACAGGCGATTTCTCCCCCCAGAATCCCTGTCCCACCTGTAATGACAACTGTCTTTCCGGTGAAATCATAAAGGGCGTTCAATTCTAGTGAGTCCATGCAAATACACCTCCCCCTCGGAATATATACCATGTCCGGATGCCAGTCCCGATTGAATTCAGAATCTATAGTCTGTGGAAAGCCGTACGGCATTGCCGCTTAGTGTACCCAATGCTTGCGAACTGTCATAGTGTGTGTAACCCAAAGTCAGAGAGAGCCGGGGGCTGACTTTTAGGGTGAACGCAGGGCTGAAAAGCAGCGCAGGCTTTATCGGCGCTCCATGCTCGACCTGCTGGATGCCACTGCCGGTGGAAAAGTCGTATCCGAGCGGCCCGTGAATCTTCCCCGCAACGTGGGTGGTGAGGTAGTGACGCTGGTAGAACCCGGGATTGAAGATTCCCAGGTAAGGTCTTTGCGCCCCACCAGCGAGCCCGTAAGCGAGCCCAGCATAACCGAGATCGAGAGCCACTTTCGATCGGTGTAACAACTTGCGGTTAAGGGTGACCGATGTGCCGGCAGCGCGATTGTGGTCGGCTTCGCGAAACTGCGCCGGAGCGGACCGGGCGAGGCCGAACACATGGGCGTAAGAAATGGTGAAATCATCCGTGGCGAAAGGCTCCAGGCGTAGGTCGGTATTTGAGTTGAAGCGATAATCCAATCCGGCTGAAAGCCGGTCTTCCATCACTCCCAGGCGCACGGCGGTGGGAGTGTAGGTAATGGCGGCACGCGTGGCGGTAAGATCGACAGTAAGCTTTCTGTTTGGCGCGTAACTCGAACCAACAAAGCCCAGGGGGCGGATTCCCGCGGAAGTAATCGGCTGCTCCTGGTCGGGGATGCTGGTGAGCTCGCCCGGCCCAAATCGCGCCAGCCCCACGCCACCGCGCACGGTGAGGTGCGGGGTCAAGTAGGTGGTTTGGTGGTAGAAAGCCTGCGACGGCCCCACGGCGCCCTGGATTCCACCACTCGGGCTTTGGGAGGGAAGGTAAGCCAAAGATACATACGATTCGGATCGCGGCAGCGCGAAAAACCCCCAGGTGTTTTCGTAGCCAAACGCGGTTAAGTCCTCCGTGTTGGGAGAGCTGCCAGAACCGGTTTCCCTTGCCCAAGAGGCCGACGTGTGCAAGGTGGGGTGAGCATCGTTGCGGAGGCTGTTGTCAAGATCCCCCTCTTCCTCATTCCGGGGGGCGGCAGTTTCTGCGCGATACAGCAGAGCCCGGGCTCGGCGTGCATCGTGCAGCGCTCTTTCCAGATTGGCGAGCAGCAACAAGGCGTCAGCATCACCCGGATTGTCATCAACGATTTTTGCCGCTAAACTGCGCGCGTATCCCAGATCGCCGCGATGGTAGGCAACGCGCACATTGCCTTTCAAGGCATCCACATCCGTGGGATCTTGGCTGATAAGGTAATTGAATCGCCGCAGAGCTTCTTTTTCGTGCCCTTGGTAGAGGTCCAGGTAAGCAAGTTGCAATTGGGCGTCGCGATTCCGGGGATTGGCGGTGAGGAGCACCATCAGGGTCTTTCGTGCCTCGGGGTATTGGTGGAGGTTCATTTCCACGCGAGCCAAGCCCACAGCGTATTCGGGGTTGGCAGGATATCTCGCCGCCAAGTCACCAAAGAGGAGCAGCGCGGCATCGGAGCGGCCTGCCCACGCCGTCACTCGCGCCAATCCTTCGAGTGCATCGGTATCCCCGGGGTGCTCCTGCAACACCTCTTGAAAGTCGCGGAGGGCGGCCTCGTATTGATTATCAAAGGCCAACGCGCGCCCCAAGCCAATCTTGGCATCGTGGTCGTTGGAGTGGAGTTGCAAAACGTGGCGATAGGATTGAATCGCCTCCGTGTAGTCCCCGCGCTGGACCTGTAGGATGGCCATTCCTTCGAAGGCTTCCAGGTCCCACGGATTCCTGATGGCGCGTTGGTGATAGAGCGTTTCCAGGCGTGAGGGCTCCTGTGACTTCCCGCTCGCCGCCGCGCCGGGCGGGGTTGAGTTTGGCCCCTCTGCCCGCAGGACCGGGGACGCCAAGAGGGCGGCAGCCGCCACCACCATAAAGGCAGAACGTAAGGTTATCAGGCCCAGCCTCAAACACGTCACGGCCAAAGAGAAGTGGATGGAATTTTTACTGGAGTCAGAGTGGTCTTTTTTGAGAGGGTTCATGTGTCGCGACTTCCTTTCCTGGGGCCAAGACAGTGCCCCCGGCTGCGCAGGATTGGACGGAGGTCCCTTACGGTAATTCTTCGGCAGTTGCCCCAACGTGGGCCACTTTCTCCCAGCGGCGGCTGCCGGCCAGAAACTTCAGGACTCCCTGAAAGCGGTAGTACAAAACCAACTGACGGTACCCGAGGTTTTCGAACAAAGCGAAAATCAACAAGGTCACCAGATCCTTAAGCCGCGGGTACCGGCGATAGGTGAGTTCTTCGAGGAGCACGGCTCCCACCGAGAGGAATCCGCCGTAGACGAAGCCGAGCAGAATAAACACCAAGAGCAGTCGGGAAGGAATCATGCCCAGGTAAATGAACGCCGGCACAAGAACATACCCCAGGAATTCCACCACTGCGCCCATCCCCTCGACATATGAGTGGAAGGGAAAGCTGAGCATACCCACAATTCCATATCTACTCCGGAATAGGATCCCCGAGTGTTTCCAAAGAGTCTGGCAGAGCCCTAATTGCCAGCGGCGGCGCTGATTGGCCAGTACGGCGAGCGTGGAAGGGCACTCAGTCCAACACACGGGGTCGGAGGTGAAGGATGTGCGTATTTTGCGGTGGTTATCCGCCGCCCACTGACAGAGCTCCACAATCAGGTCCATGTCTTCCGTCACGGTGTCGTGGCTGAAACCACCCGCTTCGATGACGGTAGCGCGATGGAAGACCGCGAACGCGCCCGACACGATCAACGTGCCCCCGAGCAGATGCCACCCCGTCCGGCCGGAAAGGAAACAGCGCAGGTATTCGACGACCTGGAATCGTTCCAGCCAGGTCCGCGGCAGGCCCACTTTCAGCAGGCGCCCGCCACGGGTTTCGCAGCCGTTCAAGATTCGTATGATTCCACCGCTCACTACGGTTTGCACGGCGCTGTTGACGACCGGGTCCATCAACCGGAGCAGGGAGTCGCGCTCAAGCAGGCAGTCGGCGTCGATGTTGCAGAAATAGGGTGAACGGCAGAGGTTGATGCCGGCGTTGAGGGCATCAGACTTGCCTCCTCGGACTTTGCTGACCACGAGAAGGCTGGGAACCGTGGGATTGATGTAATAGGTTCGGACGGGCGCCGAGGGGATGCTGGGATGGTAGGCCCCATCCATCTCCACCAGCCCAAAGCTCTTCACTAGGCGATCGAGGGTCCTATCGGTTGACCCGTCGTCGACGACAATAACCTGGAGATGAGGGTAATCGGCCTGCAATGCGGTGCGAACGCAATTCACGATGACGTCCTGCTCGTTCCAGGCGGGAATGATGATGGTCACCGGCGGGGTCAAGGGTGAATGGCGCAAGGCTTCCAGCCCTTGGTAAGCCATTTGTCGCTGATGCACCCAAGTGGCGCGCAGCGAGAGCAACATCAGGATCGTGTAGATTCCGTTGCCGAGGAAAAAGTAAGAGAGGACAACAAGATTAAACACCGTGACCCAGTCGTCGAAGAACGTGTGAATGTGGCTCATGGCCGGCAATTCCCTTCAGGCCGCCAGATGCGGCGGGAAATCGAGGATGTGCTTTGGGCTGAGGGTGCTTTCCACATCGGGTTGTTTCCCTTCATGGAACCGAATCTTGGCTTCTGCATCGGAGAAGAAACGGCTCAGGAACCTGAGACGGACCTCGGGGGTTAGGGTGCGGAGAACTTCCGAAAGCCCCAACGGGGCCGCCCCGATGGCCAGTTGTTCGACCATGCGGGCATCCACCCCATTTGTTCCGTTGCTATACAGTTCTACGAGCTTAAACATCAATCCCCTGCGCTCGATCACCTGCACGATTTGATTCCGCGTGGTGTGGTTTGGGGAGGTCAGAAAATGTTCATAGAGCTGATTTGTTCCCTCTGGGCCCAGGGATAGGAGGGTACGGATGGCTGCCTCGCGAACCTGCCAGTGCGAATCGCGCAAGCATCCGCGAATTTGCAGGTGCAGAGGCGCGGCGCTCTGGCGCAAGTGGGCGAGGGCTTGTACGGTGCGCAGACGCACAAACCATTGGTGATCGAGTAGAAGGTTTCGCAGCGCAGGCGTGGCGCGCGGGTCGGCGAGAAAGACAATGACCTCTGCTGCGCGCGCCCGAGTTTCCGAGTTGGTGTCGACTGCGAGCGCGGCCAGCAACAATTCCACTATCTGCGGCGTAAGCAATTGCTGGGTGAGGGCGAGACGCGGCTGGCGAGCCGCCTCGCGACAGACGATCGTCCGCAAAATCTCGGTGCTGTGGAGACGGATGTGACGATCCGTGTGGCCGAGCGAAGGCAACAAGGCCGGCACACAAGCAAGGTCAAAGCTGGCCATGGCGGCCTGCAATCCCCGCAAGGGCGGCGATGGAGAATTCCCTTGGGCCACCGCATGAAGCCGTTCCCGAAGCACCGGGAAGCTAGCCGGCGCGCCCATGGCCCCCAAGGCTCGCAACGCCACAAACTGGACCTCGGGGCGGCGGTCATCCAGGGCTTTGATCAAGAGCGGCCAACTCGGCCGATGACGAAGCGCCCCAAGGTTCCTGATGCTTATTGCCTGAAGGAAAATGCGCGTCCCGGAGCGCCCGAGGCTTTCGTGATTTGCCCCGTTTCCTGAGGATGACGGCGCCGCCAGGCGGCCGCTGGCCAATCGACTCTGCCATAGCTCGATTAGCCCCAGTTCCAGGCATAGGGCTTGAAAGAAAACCAGACACCGCTCCGGGAGCCTTCGCCGGGAGAAAAGGGGTTCAAACAGGATTTCCAGATCGGACAACGGCAATTCCCTCAGAGTGTCAATATCAGCGGGCCGCCGTGCGCCGGAGAGTACTCTTGCCAACACCGGCCGGTATTGAAGTTGGAGGATATGAACGTAGCGACCATATCGGATTTGTTGCCAGCGGCGGAAGAGCGCAACGGCAATCAGCAGAAAGGTCCCCATCACCACGGAAACCACTATCATGAAGGCCCATTGCGTTACGGGATCAGAGGTATCGACCATGGCATTGCCGTCCTTGGGGCGGAGTGTACCCGTAAGTCGTCTGGAGGATGGCCGAAGCTAGGAGCGATGAGAGACCCGGGTTGATAGCACACACCGACCGCCTGGTAGTTGGGACCTAGGAGCGCCCGACGGGGCGCGCGAGGAAGGAAGAGTATAAGGCTAATAACGGTAACAGTTCAATACTTATCTTTTGATAAATAGAACATTGTGACCGAATCGAATGGACAAATTGACCGCACTTCGCCGATTTCCCGGCTGTGGCCCCCATTTGCCCTTTATCCACAATCACCCGCAACGATGGGTGCGGCGAAGTCAGGTTCGGGAAAAGTTAACCAGATGTATATCTGATCATGTGATTGTTTACTGGCTGGTATCTAATCCGGATTTCTTCCAGCCTGCGAGGCCGTCCTGGTACACCTTGACTTGATCGAAGGCATAGCCATGCTCCAGCAGAATCCTTCCTGCCGCGCGACCGGAGGCGCAAATGTCCCCGGAAGTTTGCCCGCTCTCATAGAAGACGACAACGCGGCCTTTGGGCAAGCTGCTCCAGCGCTGCGGCATGTCGTCCACGGGAATGTTGATTGCCCCGGGAATCTGCCCCTCGGCGAACTCTTTCGCCGGGCGCACATCCACAAATAGCGGTTTAGCCTTTCCCGTGAGGATCTCCTGAAGTTGGCTGGTGTTTATCAACGAAGGCTGCTTCATGGCGGCTTCAGCTTCGCTGCACGCCACCCCGGTCTGGAAACTCGACAACGCGCCACCGGGGGGTGATCCGAGTAAGCCGAACGAAGAAGCGGCAGGTTCGGTGGAGCTTTGCTCGGGCGCAGCTTTCTGGGAAGCGGTTGCAAGTTTCGGTGGTTTCTTCGTTTCCACCGCTGCTGGTGACGATGGGACTGCGGTCGGCGTGGGAGGTGAGGACAACCCGAATCCTTGTGCCAAGAGTTCTCGGTCGACCATTCGCGAAAACTCGTCAAAGTCGGGGACTCCGGAAATCACTTGATGCCCGATGAAGAAGGTAGGCGTGGCATTGACCCCGAGCGCCTTACCATCATCGCGATCCCTTTTGACCCGCCCTGCCTCAGCACCACTGGCCAGGCACTGGTTGAACCTGCCCTGATCCAAACCGATTGCGGCGGCGTCACGCTTCAATCCGTCGTCGCTCAGGTCGGTCTGATGGGAATATATCTCGTCTACCGCTTCCCAGAACTTTCCCTGTTCGGCTGCACACTCTGACGCTTCGGCCATGCGCTCGGAAAAAGGGTGGGCGTGGATCAGAGGGAACTGGCGGAATACGAACCGTATCTGTTTTGCATACTTGGCACGAATCTCCTGCGCCACTGGTTCTTCGCGCCCACAAACGGGGCACTCGAAATCTCCGAACTCGACCACGGTTACGGCCGCGTTGAGATTGCCCGTAGCGTGGCTGTCTGGCCTTACCAGTTTATCCGCCGTGGTCTCATTAGGAGGGGGGGGCGGCGGGGGAGGCGCTTCTCCGTGCGCGGCAAGCTCGTAGAAAGCGGGGACGCCGATCAGCACCGCTGCTACGCTGACCACCAGGTAGCTGCGCACCTGGGCAAGTTGCACGTACGGATCGGCCTCCGGAGCGGGGCGAACGACGTTGTAGACGGCCAACCCGCAGAGCGCGGTCATCACCAGGCCGGAGGTCACGCACCACACGCAGAAAGCGTGGATCACGAACCCTTGCAGGTATTCCAGGTACAGCGAAAAAAGAAACCCAAATCCCGTTGCGCCCGCCAGCGCGTAGCGGACGTCGATGGCCCGCGCCGCGGGGACAAGCGATTCCGCCATAATGAGCAAGGCCACAATTACGTAGCCCGCCACGCCAAGCACGGGCATGGGTATGCCCCCAAGGTGGGAATAAACGCTGGCGCGCACCGCGTCGCACCCCGTCCCCAGGCATACCATCGGCCGGGAAGGGGAGGTGTAAATCCAGAAAAGATAGAGGGAATCGAAGAGGCCCAGTAGGGCAAGAATGAGGGAGATGGATTTCCGCATAATCACCTGTTCTACAACTTTCTGAGAGGTGCGGCAAAGGCTGCGGGTTGCTTGCCACCGCGGGATATTTTCTCGCCAGGCGCTGAACAGTGCCCGCAACTTGCGCAGTTCACCCGTTGTGGGCTTCCGCCAGAGACTCCGCCAGCCCATAGGGCTCGATGTCTCGCGGAAGTTGTTCGACCGAGCGGAACAGGATGCCATGGATTCCCGCGGCATGCGCGCCCGCGATGTTGACCTCGCGATCGTCGATAAATAGCGCCTGCGACGCGGGCACGCCCAGCGCCTCCAGGCAGACGCGATAAATCGCGGGATTGGGTTTCACGATTCCTAACTCGCCGGAAAAGCAGAGATGGTCAAACAATTCGAGCCACTGGGCCGTCCGGCGAAAGTAGTTGCCAACGTATCGAGATATGTTTGAGAGCACCGCAAGCTTCAACCCGCGGCGCCGAAGCACGCGCACCCATTCGACCATGACGGCATTCGGCCTATCCCAGATTTGACAGTCCAGAGCCGCCCATTTCTCCATCTCGTCAATGGAGAAGGGAACGCCTGCAGCGAGCGCAACCTTCTGCCAATAGGCGCGGTTGTCGAGTACGTCGCGGTCATAGGCGTCACGGTTTCGCCAGTATATTTCCTGAAAGGACACTGCATCCGCTCCGATGGCCTCGCGCAGCGGCTCATAATCCTCAGGGGTCGGCGCCAGACTCAGCACGCACCCATAATCGAAGATGATAGTGGTTATGGACATGGGTTTAGTTCGTCTCGATCACCAAGCATGACAATTTATCCCTATGATTGTTTTCATCAACATAGCCGGAGTCGCGGTAGGGATGCCGGTTAACCCGGCACCCCCCGCACGGATCCGTACGTGCGCTCATTAGCGCATACGGCTCTTCACTCGGACGGGTAGCGGCCGA
>JBEKLF010000056.1:0-36215 GCA_050010335.1 Terriglobia bacterium | reverse complement strand
CCCTACGACACAGCCGCCACCCGTCTCAACACGCCCCCATTCCTGCGCCCAATTCCCCTCGTCTCGCCGCTCCTGCCTCCCGCCAGCCTCGCGCCCTCCCCCACTGTCTGAATCGCAGGTCACTGCGGTTTGGCAGATGGTTTCGGACCTCCAGTGTGTTACAATCTTAGGTTTTCAAATCCGCATTGAGGAATTATTCACATGGCACAAATTGATCTCATTATAGGAAGAGAAATTCTGGATTCACGCGGCAATCCCACCGTGGAAGCCGACGTGGTCCTTCGCGACGGCTCTTTTGGCCGCGCGGCAGTTCCCTCGGGCGCTTCAACGGGTGAACACGAGGCCGTGGAATTACGCGACGGCGACAAGCGGCGCTATTTGGGCAAGGGCGTCCTGCAAGCCGTGGACAATATCAACTCGGTGATTGCCCGCGATCTGGGCGGACACGAGGCCAGCAATCAGACGGAAATCGACGCGCGGATGATCGCGCTCGACGGCACCCCCAACAAAGGTAAACTCGGGGCGAACGCCATTCTGGCCGTCTCCATGGCGGCTTGCCGGGCCTCGGCGCGCTCAGCGGGCGTCCCGCTCTATCGCTATTTGGGCGGACTGCAAGCTCGCCTGCTGCCTGTACCGATGATGAACGTCCTGAACGGCGGCGTTCATGCCGACAACACCGTGGACTTTCAGGAATTCATGATCATGCCGGTGGGCGCGGAGAACTTCGCGGAGGCGCTGCGCATGTGCGCAGAGACTTTCCACACTCTCAAGAAAGTTCTGAAGGATCGCGGGTACAACACCTCCGTCGGCGACGAAGGCGGCTTCGCCCCCAGCCTCAAATCGAATGTCGAAGCGGTGGAAGTCCTGCTCGAAGCCATCTCGAAGGCCGGGTACGCCCCCGGAAACGACATTGCGATCTCGCTTGATCCCGCTTCCAGCGAAATGTACCAGGACGGGAAGTATGTGTTTTTCAAGTCCGATAAGTCAAAGAAGTCATCCGAGGAAATGGTCAAGCTCTACGCCGACTGGGTCCGCCAATATCCAATTGTCAACCTCGAGGACGGCCTCGCGCAGGACGATTGGGAGGGCTGGGTGATTCTCACCAAGGAACTGGGAAGCAAGATTCAGCTCGTGGGTGACGATATTTTCGTGACCAACACCGAACGCCTGGCGCGCGGCATTGAAGAGGGCGTGGCCAATTCAATTCTGATCAAGCTGAATCAGATTGGCACGGTGACGGAAACCATCCGCGCCATCGAGCTTGCACGACGCCACGGTTACACATCCGTCGTCTCGCATCGCTCGGGGGAAACCGAGGATGCATTCATTGCCGATTTCACCGTCGGCATGGGCACGGGCCAAATCAAGACAGGCTCCGCCAGCCGCAGCGACCGCATTGCGAAATACAACCAGTTGCTCCGCATCGAGGAGGAATTGGGGAGCGCCGCCGAATTCCTTGGCGCCGCCGCCGTGAAGCGGGGGTAAAAGGACGGCCGACCAACGGAAGTGCGCGCGGGGGATCCGGAAGAAGGGAGAACTGGTCCTCTCCCTTCGCGTCTTTGTCCGGAGGGGCGCCCCTGCCCTTGCGGCGCACCACGCCAGTGAAATCCAGGTTGTGACTCGTTTTAAAGTGCCACAGGCGTCCCCCCCCGTGAGCGGTCACGGTCAGGATGGCCGTGCCATCCCCTGGAGTTTGTACATTTCGAATGGGCCGCCCCCGGGCCAAACCCTCAAAGATTACAGCGCAGATCACTTCTACGGTTCGGCGACTAGGTCAAAGTGAGCGATCGGATAGTTTCCGAGTGAACCATCCAGGAGTTCGCACTCGATTAAACCCTACGCCTTTGATTGCGGGTACCAGCGATAACGGACTCTCCTATCAGGCGGTCCGGCGCGTGGAGTCTATCAGTTCCGGTGTCCATCTAAGTAATTACTTTAGACGAATTGCCAGGCCTCGGCTGCTTTGCTACACTCTGCCGCAACCGGGGAGTGCTTGAGCGGGAGGTGGCGCCCGCGCTCCCCCGCGGCGAGGTACGTCGGCCGCCTCCAGCAAGAGATTTAGGTACATGGAGCAGCATGCTATGGAGCCTGGACTGCGCCCGGAAAGCGTTGCTGTGGATACCGCACTTGATGCCTGGCGGCGCAAGGCTGCCGATCGCCTGCTGATTGCTGCCGCCGTTGTTCATCTGCCAGCGCTCATTCTGTTGCTGCTCGGGTATGGCGCGCCCATGGCTTGGTGGCTAAGAGACGTGACGCTTCCGGTCTACCTTGTCATGGTAGCCGTCGCGCTCTTCAGGACCGTGAACTACCGCACCCGGTTATCAGCGTTTTTTGTCGCCGTATACTTGGGCGTAGCCATTATGAGCTTGGCCAACCCGCTCGGACCTTATTCCGAGGTTGGGCTCGTCGCCGTTCCGATTCTCGTCTTGGTGCTCCTGGGCAATCGGCCAGCGGCCGTGGCCATCGGGGCCAGCGCCACGATCTTTCTATCGGCCACTTTCCTGCGGGCCCGCCCCAGCGTGATCCACACGCTGGGCATAGATCCCTCTTACGTTTACGTCGCTGCCAAGCAGGTAACCGCCTTGGCGGCATGGCTGGTGGCGTTGATGGTGATGCTGAATCGCTTCGTGCGGTTCCTATTGAGCTCGCTGGCCGCGCAATACCGGGCCAACGCGGCGTTGGAAATGGAGGTCGTGGAACGCACCGCGGCCCAAAGGGAGGCGGAACGCGAGATGCACGAGCGCCAGCGTCTCGAGCGCGAGATTGCCAGCGTCGGCGACAGGGAGCGGCGGCGGCTCGGCCAGGACTTGCACGACGGCGTGTGCCAGCAGGTCACGGCCGCGCTCTTGCGGTGTCAGGCTCTGGAGCGACGATTGGAGCGGGGCGGAACCGTATCGGGCACGGATTTCGAGCCACTCTCGTCGCTATTGGCGGACACCATCGACGACGCCCGTAATGTCGCGCGCGGACTCTGTCCGTTGGAACCGGAACCGGAGGCGCTCGCGCCCGCCCTTCGCGCCTTGACCAAGCGCATGCAGGAACTGGCGGCTGTGCGTTGTGAATGCGTGACGGCGGGTGATGTCCGCGTGGCCGATCCAGAAGTGGCCCAACACCTGTATCGTATTGCGCAGGAGGCTCTCAGCAATGCCGTGCGGCACGCAAAAGCCAGCCGCATCAGGCTCGAATTCCGTGGCACTGACGGTGAATTCACCCTGCAAGTGGAAGACGACGGAGTGGGCCTGCCGGCTGCATCTCCCGATGGAGGCATGGGACTGCGCACGATGAGGTATCGGGCGCAAATCCTGGGAGGTGAACTCACCGTAGGGCCCGTGCGCGGTAGCGGTACGCGCGTCGCCTGCCGCGTGCCGCGTTCACACCGTGAGCCGGGCACCGGGGGTGATGCAGGAGGCGAACCATGCATGCCGGCCGCATGACTCATTCCCGATCTTTGCGCATCCTGTTGGTGGACGACCACCCCGCCGTCCGCGAGGGACTGGCCCTTCTGCTTGCGCCGGAAGGCATGGAAGTTTGCGCCGAAGCGGCGGGGCGGCAGGAAGCGCTGGCGCGCCTGCAGAAGTGCCATCCCGATTTGGCCATCGTCGATCTCTCGCTGGAACGGGAGGACGGCACGGCGCTGATTGCTGATCTGCACAAGCGCGAGGTGCCGGTGCTGGTGTATTCCATGCACAACGATGCGCCGCACGTGGAAGGTGCTTTCGCCGCCGGGGCGCTGGGATACGTAACCAAGCGGGAGTTTCACGAGGTGCTGGTGCAGGCGGTTCGCGAGGTCGCCGCATCCCGCCGGTTTGTTAGTCCTCACGCCGCAAGCGCGCTGGCGGAAAGCCACACGGGTGCTCAGCGCGATGACGCCGTCGCAAAGCTGAGTCCCCATGAACGTGAGGTCTACCAATTGCTGGGCCAGGGAGAGGGTTTGCTCGAAATCTCCGCTGCCCTTAACGTCAGCGCCCATACCGTGGAAAGCTATTACTCGCGCATCCAGGTGAAGCTTCGCCTGAACGGTATGTACGAACTAAGGCGCCACGCCATCGAGTACGTTCGGAAGCACGCCTGATAGCGAATCCTCTGCGGCCCCAGTGCCGCAGACCTCAACCAACAGGTCAACCTGCTCTGAACCCGTAGCGAAAGTCCACCACAGGCCTGTAGCGGAATTCCACCACACGCTTGTGGTGGAATTCCCTTGCATACAAAACACCCGCCCAGTACTAGCATTCTCTCCCGTGCACAGTCAGAACAAGTCTTGGTGCAGACACAAACTTGAATTTAGGCGCCACAACTATTCCTAACCCAGTGCCGAACGGGCCTGTTTACGCGGTCGCGGTGCAGGCGGAAGGCAGCGTCCTGTTGGGAGGCGATTTCACTTTAATGCATGGGAGGAGACGAAAATGGCAGTTCATGTTAAAGCAGATGTAGCGCGGACCTGCTCTGTCGGTGCGCAGGCCTTGTCATGCTACCCACTGGAAGAGCCGCAGACCTTGAAAAGCAGGTCTGCGCTACCTCGCTGCCAGGCTCCTCCATCACCAAACCGGGAGAGGAATTTGATTTCTGCTCCGCCACCCAAGGCTGGGGGAACAAACTCGCCTGCGACGAAGAGAGGCCGGGGGACGCCATGGCGCGCCCCAAACGCACGTCGTTCAGAGATTGACGAAAGGGGACATAGCGCCGGCCGGGATACTCGATCCACGCAGGAACACCTTTCATCTGGCACGGCCATATAGCTTGAAAACTTCGCAAGGAAGGAGAACTGCAATGAGGATTAAACGTTATCTCGCTCTCGGGTTGGCTTGGGTCAGCCTAGCATCGTGTCTTGGCGCGTCGTTGGCCTGGGCACAGGATCGCGCTGCCGCCACCGCAACCGATCCACTCAGCAACATCAATCGGATGCCCACCGCACTCGAGCATACGGTCGGACGGCTCCGCACCGACCTCGAGGCGAACGGCTTTGCCGTCGCGCGCGGCTACTGGACGCTGTGGGGGGTGGACGACTGCAAGTATCCGCTCCAGACCCTCGGCTATTGCTACGGCAACAATCCAACGGCGCCGTACGTGCTCGCGGTCGTGCCGCTTTGGAATGACGAGTACGTGGACCCGAGGTTCCATCACATACTCAACGAGCCGCGGCACGGCATGTCCGCGAATCACAGGCTGGACCCGCGCGAGGCACTCGTCATCGTGGCCCAGCTTCCTCCGCCGGCCCGCTATTTCGGGATCGGGTCGAACGTCTTCACGCGAGAGGCTGCCTTCAACCCGGATGATCCGATCTTCCCGAAAGTCACTGATCCGCTGCTGCAGAGCATCCTGTTTGGCGCCTCGCCCGATCCGTCGCGGAGGATGTTGGTGGCGAGCATCGGCAACAGCACGAACAACGTCGTCATCGAACAGCAGACCGGACAGGCCCGGTGGAACAGGCCGGCGTACAATGTGATCACGTCCGACGCACACATGGCGGCGGAGATGACCGATGCGCTCGTACGCGCCGGCGCTTCCTCGTCCGACATTTTCACGGAGCCCGTCTCTCCCGAACTGGTAAAGCTGGGACTGGACCGCTCGGCGGATGATCTGATCACTTACATCCGATACTCCATGCCGGTCGATAAGGCGGCGGGTGAGCAGTGGCGTCAGGAGCTGCCACTCACGATCCTCCGCGTCCGCGACGTGAGTTCGCGGCAGTACAACAATCCACTTCCGGTACCGACATACGCGGAACGCAAGGCGAACTTCGATGAGACGACGACGGAGATGACCGAAGACTTCACGAATCTCCAGGATGCCGTCCTCACGGCCTGGGGACAATCGGAATCAGAGGCGCCGCTCCTCCCGTTTTTCAGCGCCTACAAGTTCCTTGATCTCATCGGGCAGCACTGCCTTGGTTATGATGATCCCTTCTCGGCGCCCCGTGGTCCGATGGACTGCCTGGGCGACTCGCAGGATGCCGATTACCAGATCAGCGCGTCGGGGCAGATCGACGGCGGCCAGGTTATCGCCGTGGTCGGGACGCTCTCGACGGAGACGGGGAATGCGACCTACACCAGCCTGTCGGTGAACTGGTTCCCTGAACTCGTCGGCGTTGCGAATATCGATGACACCGATCTCAAAGGAAGCGCCGCGGGCTTCGCAAGCGCGCTGCAACACAATTCCGACCTGTTTTACGTGTATTACGTGGCTCGCGACTGCACCGGACTGGCTCATTGTCGCGAGATTTCGACGAAGCTCGTGCCGACCGGCGGGACCATCAAACTCATTCAGCGCAACTATGTCAATCCGGGCTCGAGCAGCGGCCCGGATCCGAATAAGATTCTTAACCCCGTCGCGATCGTTCTCAATGGAAGTAATCGGCCGGTGATGTAGAGAGGAGATTCGGCTTTACAGCGTCGGCACACTGACGGTAAGCAATTGCACCTTCTCCGGCAACACCGCTCCCGAGGGCGGTGCGATTCTTGCAATTTACACGACAGTGGCGAACAGCACCTTCGCTGGCAATTCGGCGACTGACGGCGGCATCGAGAACGACCTTGGCCCCGTGACGGTGACCAATTGCACCTTCTCCGGCAACACCGCCTCCAGCGGCGGCGCTATCTACAACTCGAACGCCACCCTGACGGTGAACAACAGTCTCCTGACGGGTGACACGGGCGGAGAGTGCGCAGGCGGCGGGTGCCCCACCGATGGCAGCAACGGCAACGTGGTGGGCGTCGCCGCCAACCTGGCGCCGCTCGGCTGGTACGGCGGGGCGACCGAGACGATGATTCCCCTGCCAGGCACAGGGAGTGCCGCCATTTGCGCCGGCAGCGCCGCCCTTTTGCCGGTTATTCCCGGCACCACCATTCCCATCACTACCGACCAGCGCGGTTTTGCGGACGATACCACATGTCCCTCCGGAACCAGCTATGTGGACGCGGGCGCGGTGCAGACCAATTACCTGATCGTGAACACGACCCTCGACCAGAACGATACTCTTTCCAACTGCCCCATCGGCAGCAGCGGCACATGCTCCTTGCGAGACGCGCTGAACGCTGCCAACACTTCCTACTCCGGCGGAGCGGACATTGCCTTCGCCCCGGGCGTGATCGGTGTCATCAACCTGAGCTCGGCCCTGCCGAGCATCGGCGGCAACCTTGATCTGGTGGGTCCCGGCGCCGGTAACCTCACTGTCTCGGGGGGGGGTTCGCAGAATAATGTGGGCTCCATATTTTCGGTAAGTCCCTTGAACTCCTACGCGAGTGCCGCTTTCTCCGGCCTCACCATCTCCAATGGGTACACGATCAATAACATGGGGGGCGGCGGCATCAACGCCGCCGGCACGGTGACGCTGAGCAACCTGACGCAGACCTACACCGGTGCCCAGCTCACGCCAGGTGTCTCCACCACCCCAACGGGCCTGGGCATAAACTGGACAAACGCCCCGGATACCAATGCCGGGAGCTACACGGTGACGGCAACGGTCAATAACCCGAATTACCAGGGCTCGGCCAGCGGTAATTTTGTCATCCAGCCGGCGACGGCCAGGGTAAGCCTGAGCAACCTTACCCAGACGTACACTGGCTCAGCCCTGACGCCCACGGCCACCACATCGCCGGCCAGCCTGAGCGTCGCATGGGCCGGAGCGCCGGACACGAAGGTGGGCCAGTATGCCGTTACGGCGACCGTGAACAACCCCAATTACAACAGCAACGCGGCCCGCGGTACCTTTGTGATCCAACAGGCCAGGCCGTTGATCAACTGGCCCGCGCCGGCGCCCATTACCTACGGGGCGGCGTTAAGTGCCACCCAGCTCCTTGCCACGGCGAATACGCCGGGCACGTTCACCTACATGCCCGCGGCAGGAACCGTGCTGAGAGCCGGAACTCAAACCCTGACTGTAATCTTCACGCCAACAGACCGGACCGACTACAGGAGCGCCACCGCCTCAGTGACGCTGATGGTGAACAAGGCGACTCCCGTGGTCACCTGGGCGACTCCGGCCGCCATCCGGTATGGCACGCCATTGAGCAGCAGTCAACTTAATGCCAGGGCGTCTGTAGCCGGCAGCTTCGTTTACAAGCCCGGATACGGGACGGTGCTGGGCGCGGGGAATCAAACCCTCGGCGCGACCTTCACGCCGGCAGACACTGGCGATTACTACAACACGACAGCCACGGTTTCAATCACAGTCAACTTAGCGGTGCTCACGGTGACTGCGACGAACGCCTTCGCGAGATACAACCAGCCGCTGCCGCCACTCACTTACACGGTGACGGGGTTTGTTAACGGCGACAAAAAATCCGTGCTCAGCGGAGCGCCCAAGGAAAGCACCACGGCCAAGCAGGGTTCTCTGCCGGGAACATATCCGATCACAATCAGCCAGGGCATGCTGAGTGCGGCCAACTACACCCTTAAGTTCGTGAACGGGACGTTGACCATCACACGCTAAGACCCGACTACGCAATATGTCGGGATTTTCTTTAACGAACTCCTCGCCCGGCTGGCCGGCTACATGGCGCCGGGTGGGGACCAACTCGGGCCGTGTACTCTCATGCTGGGCGGACGCCCCGTTGACGAAGGCTCTGGGCGCAGGACGCGACATCTGCATTTTACGGAAATCACATACGATGGAATCGGGAAACTATGTCGGCGCGTGAGCAGCGACGAATCCTGTTGGTGGATAACCATGCGGCCATCCGCCAGGGACTCGCTTTGGTGCTGGCGGAAGAGGGTGTGGGCGAGTGCCGCGAGGCCTCCGGCGTGACGGAAGCACTCGATGCCACCGTGCACGAGAGGCCGGACGTGGTGCTGGTAGACCTTTCGCCGCATACCGAAGACGCTTTGGAACTGGTAGCGGAGTTGTGCGCGCGCAACATTCCGGTGCTGGTCTGCTCCATGCACGAGGAGCCCGGCTACGTCCGGCGGGCATTGGCGGCGGGCGCCCGTGGCTACATTACCAAAGTCGAGGCGCCGAGGGATTTGGCGCGAGCGGTACGGGACGTGCTCAATGGCTGGATGCTCGTCAGCCCCCGCGCCGCAGCCGGCCTGCGTTAGCCACACCGTCCTGCCATCGTAGCCATCGCGATGGATGGGACCCCTGGCCTGCGTCACTACCCAACCATACCAGGCGGCCGGCTCTACCAAGCGGCCCGCAGCCATGGCCGTAAAATCCTGGATTGACTTGCCTGGTGCCCCCAAGCCTCGCACGTGCCATAAGTATCGAATCTTTGCCTAGTGGTCCGGTCTGGCAATCGGAAGTTGTCCTCATCCTCGCAGACTTCGCCTGCCCTTTCGGCCCGCTCCACCGACCTGCGCAACTCCGGCCGGATGACTAAAAATAACCGGCCCAAATCTGCTTGCACCTTAAGCCTTCTATAATCAAGCAGTTTGGCCGGTTATTTTCCGTTTAACTGGTCCAATCTGTGCACGCGACCTTAATCTCAAGATTCTGTTCAGGTTAGGAGTCGAGCGGGCATCACGATTGGCCAGTTAAGCCGACCATACGGCCGGAACCACCGGGCGGCACATCCGAGCAGATCGCGTATGGCGATGTGAACGGGCGGGTGCCCTGGGCCTATGCCAGGCCTAGGGCAGCATTCTCGGCGCGGGTAAGGATGGAGCCCAAGAGTTCGGGCATTCTTGGAGTGTTCCGCAGGTCCCGGTTCAATCTTCGCGCCAGATCGAAAGCGCCACGTCTGAAAATCAGCCGAAATTCCGGCACGTCATGACCAACAACACTAGCAACCTCAACCGGTACTCCGCCGCACTTTTGGCGGAAGCGGCATTTCGATGAAGTCATACCCTCCCGGCGGTGCTCCATCGACTCTGGCCGCAATCGCTGCGCCGTGCTGGCGTACGATCGGCCAGATATTGGATCCGAGGACGACCAAAGCGAGTCTTCGGCCAGACAGGTTTTGTGATGTTCTGGTCGGAGGTAACCATCACGTCGAACCCGGCTTGTTCTGCCATCGCTAAAAGTTCGCCGTTTTTCAGTTGGTCCGGCCATTGCGTTTCGACAAAAGTACGGACCTCGTGGTTGGGCAGGAACCCGCGCACACCAACCGGAACATTTTTATCAAACAGGATGCGCAAAGCGGTGGCTCTGGGCGTAAGTTAAAATTGCCTGGACTCTTTCGGGCGGGATTTCAAACTGCTCTGCGATTTCTGCGGCGCTGACCCCATAATCGAAGTTGTCGACAATGGCGTCCACCGGCATCCGCGTGCCACGCAGCACGGGGGCGCCGCTTTGCACGCCCGGCTTCACCTCGACGAGTGGACAGTCCGACCAGTCAATTTTCTCCACGGCGGCCATAACGACCTCTCCATCGACATCATTCCATGTTTTCAATGTAAAAGCCAGAGTAGGGCTCCTAAAAGCTTCCGCCATCGGGTCGTGGGGAAGTCTGGAATTTCTTGCAACGAAATCGCCATCTCCACCGAATTGACTTTGGCAAAGGAGGGGTAGCGTGGAGGTATCCGTCAGCCGACGGATTCCTCCGCGGATCTTCCCAAATTCGAGCTGCGTTACGATGTTTCTCGTCGCGAAAACGAAGTGAAAAGCCGCACAGGAACGCAAAATACGCGCACCTGTGCGCTCCTTTCGCCGGCACGCGACCCACAGGCCCACGGGTTCGGGAAAAAGCGTTGTCGTTTCTCCTTCCGATATGGCTATAATAGCCATGACAGGAGGAAACCGCATGCGCAGTGTCAATGTTGCCGAGTTGAAGAACTCCCTGAGCCGGTATCTGACTTACGCCAAACAGGGGGAAGAAATCGTCGTCCGGGACCGCAATCTGCCCGTGGCGAAGCTCGTCCCCCTCTCCGTCGACGAAACCAGCAAGGATGAGCTGATTTTAGTCGCAGCAGGCAAAATGCGTTTGCCGCAGGCTCCTTTGGACATTCACAAGTTACTCAAGATCCGAACCGGCCGCGTTGCCAACAGTCAAGCCATCCAGGCCCTGCTTGACGAACGCGCGGAGGGGAGATGAAACCGCAACCAGCATTTTTCGATGCCAGTGCGCTGGTCCCGCTCTGTGTTCGGGAGGCCACCAGCCGCCAGGCTCAGGCCCACCTGCGACAGAGCCTGCCGGTGGTGTGGTGGGGAACTCCGGTCGAGATCCATAGCGCGGTGGCCCGCCTCCACCGCTTGGCCGTTTTGAACGATCGCGAACGCAAGGGAGCTCTCGCTCGGCTGGAGCTGTTGAGCCGGGGATGGAGAGAGATCCTCCCCGCGGACTCGGTGCGCGAATTGGCAAGGCAATTGTTAGATATTCATCAGCTTCGCGCTGCCGACAGCTTGCAACTGGCGGCCGCTCTCACCTGGTGTCACCAACAACCAAAGAACCGCAATTTTGTTTCCGGCGATCAGCAGCTATCCCAAGCCGCGGCCTCAGCGGGATTTACCGTCCTTGCGCTTTCCCCTTAGCTCGCGGGGAAGGACCGACGCCAAAAACCAGCGGAAAAAGGGTGCGGAAAAATCGTGTCAGGTGCCCTTTCTCGGGGGAAAAGATTTCTCAGGCGGTTGCGCAATTCGGATGGGAAGACACCCTGCGCAAACTAGGACGCCCTCGAAACGGCACCTGACACCGTTTCTCCTTTCGGGCGCTTCGCGCTACGAACGGGTTGCTGGGGAAAATGACTCGGGATTACTTGGGGTGAGGGATAATGTCGATGATGTAGTAGACATTCTCTTGGATAAGGAAATAAAAGCGCCAATCCTTGTTGACGCGGGCCTGCCAGATGTTCCGTGATTCGTCGTATTTCTTCGCTCGGAGCGACGGGTGGCGGAGGTTCTGCTCCAAGAGCTTCACCTGTTTATAAACGGCCTTGCGCAACTGAGGCGTGAGGCCGTCCAAGGTTCTGCCGGCGCGTTCGGAATAGTCGACCTTCATCGAGAGCGTTTCCGCCTCTGAGCGGTCGGTTTCTTCGCCGTGCGGGCTTCCATATGCGCGATCATCTCGTCGGCGCTGTTGAAGGGTCCGAAGGTGCGGCCAGCCTCGATATCTGCCAATCCTTCCGCGAGGCGGGCGTCGATGGCACGGCGTTGGGCTGGCGTGTATTCACGGTCAACGACTGACTTCGGGGTAAGAACAATTTTGCCCCGGTGCGCCCTGGCTTCTACGAGGTCGCCGTCAACCAAGCCCACTTGGGCGCGGAGGCGCGTGGGAATGGTGACCTGGCCCTTGCGCTGTACTCTAACGATGGTGCTCATGGTGATTCGTGTCGGGAAGTCGGAATTCATGACTTCCTGAAGTGAATAATAGGCCCTCCGCGGAAGGGTGTCAAGCGGGTACGACAGCGGGTACTACGGCGCGACGATACAATGATCGTCAGCCGACGGATCAGGGAGAAAAACCCAGCCCGTCGAATAGAAACGGTGCAAAGCCCAGGTTCGGTTGGGAGAAAAGGTACCTGACACCTTTTCCTCCCTGACACCTTTTCCTCCACCTTTTCCTCCATGACACCTTTTCCTCCAACTTTTTGTGAACATGCGGCTACGGCGATCAAAGCCCGGAACTGCGGGTCGTGGCAGGGGGAAAGCCGCAGACTCTCTGGGATGCGATAGTCTGCGCTTCCCTGCTCGCTACCATGAGAGCTCCGGATCGTGTGTGTATCCGTGCGGCAGCTGTCTCAGCAATGACTCGACGGATGGCACCTGGCTCTTATCCGTCTCAGGGTTGGTCGTGGAGATATTGACGTTCCTTGCCAGTTGCTGCAACTGGCATGTCCGTGCGGTGACCGCCGTGTCGTCGCAGGTGATCCCAGAGATGTTGCAGGTGCATTTGTCACGATCATAGTAGATTATGCGGAAGTATCTGGGTTTCCTGGCTGGCATCTTTATTATCTCCTTCCAAGCCTAACGAAAAAACGCCACTTGAAACCCTATTTCTGCCCGACCGTTGAGTTCCATTCGGAGAGAAAAGCGAGAAAAGGTACCAAAAGCGAGAAAAGGTACCAGGTACCTTTTCTCTCAGGTACCTTTTCTCTCCCTACGGCGCAAACCCTTTCCCCGTAAACCTCATCTCCTGCCCCGCGAGATATCCGGCATCGGTGAGAAGGCGCTCGCGGACGGCATCGTGGGCTTTCTTTTTGGACTCAATCTCATATTCCAGGAGGAACTTTTCCTTCTCGGAGAAGGTCGAGTTGAAATAGTCATAGGCCTTCGTTGGATTGACGAGCGTCATCTTCGGATCCACTATGTCTCCGTAGGATGCCACCCAATCGTTTTGAATGCAGGCCTTCGTAAAGTTAAAGGCCTTGTCAATGATGTCGACATCACCTCGAAAGAACCCTGCCCCTGTGCCGTAACCGAAAGAGGCGAGATAATGTAAGTACATGCCGACTTCACCTGAGGATTCCTTGCTGCTTGCAGACAAGGAGCCATAGACACGCCGGTTGATTTCGGCAACGAGGCGAGGGATACGGTCACTCTTTTCCGCGTATTTGATTGCCGTCCTGCCGTCGTCGTTCACTGCGCCTGGGTCTGCGCCCGCGGCGACAAGGGCCTGGACACAGTCCGCGTTGCCCACGTAGGCGCAGTGCATCAGCGCTGTCCTGCCCTCGTTGTTTGTCGCGTTCACGTCAGCGCCGGCGGCGATTAGTGCCTTAACACAGTCCACGTCGTCGGATCTTATGAGCGCCGTCCAGCCGCCATTGTCCTTCGCGTTCACGTCCGCGCTGGCGGCGAGGAGGGCTTTGATACAGTCCACGTTGCGGGTTTCCATGAGCGCTGTGGACCCTCCCATGTCTTTCGCGTTCGCGTCCGCGCCAGCGGCGATCAAGGTCTTGGCGCAATCCGCATTGCCGCTGCGGGCGGCCCACAAGAGCGCTGTTTCGCCATTCCTTCCCCTCGTACGCACATCCGCACCGGCGGCGATCAAGGCCTTGACGCAATCCGCGTTGCCGTTGGCCGCCGCCCACGAGAGCGCCGTATCGTCGGAGTCGCCCTTAGCGTTCACGTCCGCACGTGCCCCGATAAGAGCCCTAACGCTATCTGTGTCGTCAGCCCTGGCAGCCAATATGAGCGCCGTGTCGCCGGAATCGTTTCTTGCGTTCACGTGGGCACCCGCGGCAATGAGAGCCTTGACGCAATCCGCTGCGCCTTTGTGAGTAGCCAACGTGAGCGCCGTATCGCCGGCTTTGGTGGTTGCTTTCACGTCGGCGCCAGCCGCGATCAAAGAATTGAGCTGGTGAAAATCGCCGTTTTCAGCTGCCCTCATAAGCGGCGTCAAGTCATTGTCGTCCTTCCCTCTCACGTCCCCGGCGACCGCCTTGGACAGATTCTGGCGCTGCGCTTCGAGCTCCCCGGCCTTCAACTGGTCCGCGTCGGCTCCTTTTGTGTCGCCCTTAACTCGCTTGGCGGTGCTACTCTGAAGGAGGTCCGCAATGGCGCCGTCTATGTCGCCCGTGGCTTCTTTCGCGGTGCCCCGACCATGATAGGCGTCCTCCAAATCCGTTTTGAGATTGATGGCCGTGGTGAAGTCCGCGATGGCCCCGTCCCAGTCGCGCTTGGCGCACTTCGCCTGACCGCGCTTAACGTAGGCCTCCGCGAAGTCTGAGTTGAGAGCAATGGCGTCGGTGTAATCCTCAATCGCGCCATCGATATCGCCTTTAGCTTGTTTGTCCACGCCCTCGTCGTAAACAGAATGCGCCATTTTGTCACAGCAGGTGGTGGCGGCCCCAGTGAGCAACGCCAACACGAGAAGGAGATTAGTGGTAGTTTGCCGTCGATTGGAACCGCGCGTGGCCGGGCTCTTCCTGCGGAAGTACATCTCAGCCTCCTCGCTGACAACGCCCTTCACCGTGCCACCTTTGAGGTCGTAATGGCGTCTGCCGGGCGTTCGCGCACTTGAACGCCCTCCTCAAAACATTCCGCCATTCCATCCTCAGCAGGATCATCGGTCGCGGGGGCCATCACGATCCCGCTGCGAGACCTCGCGGCAGTCCAACTGCGAGCTAACCCAAGCGGGTCAGCACGCTGGCTCCGGCGGCCAGTGAACTGCTCGTGGCGGGCGGGTCTCCCAAGACATTGGCCTAACCTACTTCGGAGCCCCGTCCGGCGTCAAGCGGTCTCAGAACAGGAGGAGACAAATGACACAGCGTAATGGAAACGGTGCGCTGCCCGTGCTCGCACTGGGAATGGATCGTCTTGGGCAGGTAAGGAAGAAGATGCTTCGCTTTGATCAGGAAGGCCAACTCGAAAACACGCTCATTCAGGCACTCTACCCTGGCATTCGGGTGGCCACCATCGATATTCTGCAGGAGCCCCTTGACGCTTTCGAGCAGGCGGAGGTCGAGCAGTCCCTGGCGAAGCTCGGGGGTGGCGCAGACACGCGTTTCAGTGTCTGCGTTCCTCGTAATCCCGATCCGGATTATCTCAACGTATATGTCCCTTCGGGATCGCAGACTGCAAAAGGCGGCAGTCTGCGCCAGCCCTGGACATTGCGAAGCAGGTCCGCGCAACTTGCTTGCGGACGGTCATTTCGGAGCCTCGGATATCAGAACAAGTCCAGGCACGCGCTCGAAATGCGCGAGGTTGTTCGAAACCAGTGGCACGGAGTGGCGCACGGCGAGCGCTGCAATCCATAGATCATTATCCGCCAGAGCTCGACCCTGCCTGCGCAGTCCACTTTTCAGGCGTCCGTACGCGAGCGAAGTTTCGTGGTCAAGCGGAAGGATGAACGCCGCCTCAAGACGTCTCTTTAGTTCGGCCGTCCGTCGCTCTCCCCACCCACGCCAGAAGGCTCCAAAGAGCACTTCGCCTACTGTAATAAATGAAAGAGCGGTGGTGCGACCCTCCACGTGGCGGAGATATGGCCGACCGCGCGGGTCGCCCGGCTCCATCGGGTAAGAGAAAACGTCCGTGTCGAGCAGGATGATGTTTAGCGGGTCGCTGATCAAAGACGGTTACGTCCGGGCGCGATAGATCTCTTCGACGAAGGCGCCGATGTCCTCGTCTGGTGCCACGATGCGGGCGAACGCGTTCGGGTCGAATGGCTTCGCACCACGTTCCCGGGCTAATTCTTGAATCGTCTTGCCCGCGATGATGCCGGCCTTACGATCGGCGGGAGCGCCGCGCTGGCGATTTCGGCGCCGCGCGGGATGCACTTTTGTCTTCAAATTCGGCCTCCACGACAATCATACGACACCCGCTGCACGGCTGCTGGCGGATGCTCTCTCTCTTTAGAAAACCCTGGAAGCGGGCCGCACTATCGTGCTCTGGACATCACTGCGCGCAAGATGTTGTTGATGCGGGTGGAATAGCCAGCTCCATACCGCCTGAGCCAGTCGTAAATGTCGCGGTCCAGGCGGGCGGTGATCAGCACCTTGGGCGTACGGCGGAATTGCGCCAGTTGTTCATCGGTCAGCGGAGGGATGTTCGAGTAGTCGATATCGGAATCCTTTCCGGCGGCCTGACGCTTCGCGTTCCGGGCCAGGACCGCCTTTTGCCGCTTATTCAGCGGCCTGCTGAATATAGATTCGGCGCTCACGCTGATTAGCTTCCCGCGCCGAGATGATGCGGATGATTTCTTCGCCATCGACTTCGTCCTCACGGTAGACGTGCACTACCAATAGGAGAGCCGCCGAGACGGCTCCAATCGCATGCACGCTCGTCGCCCTCGACGATACGATCCTCGATCAGAACTAAACTCGCATTGTTGAACACGCGAGCCGCAGTTTCGAAATCCAAACCGTTGTGCTTCCTCTGGTTGATTCGACTCTTCGCTGCATCCCATTCGAAGCGTATCGTCATACGCAGTGTATAACGGGCGGTCTCCCTAAGTCAAGGCCAGCTCGGAGCAAGTAGCGCGGACCTGCGGTTCAAGGTCCGCGGCTTTTCATCCGGAATCGAGCCTTGCAAATCCGCGTGCGCCCATTATTGGCCAGGAGTGCGCGATGGTTACCAAGCCAAATCGGTCGTGCCGAAACGGCAGGCGCCGACGTCACACCGCGATAATCTACGCCCCCACCCCGCGGGGCGCAAGGCTGAAAAGCCGCGGACCTTGGAGAGCAGGTCCGCGCTACTTACTTGGTCTCACGTGCGACCAAAAAATCGCGATATAACCTACTCAATATAAAAGGAATATTGTCACAATGTGCTTGACGTTATGGGGGAAAACATGTATATAATTTCCCCCAGGAGATGGCATGGATTCGGTCGCAAATTCGGTGCTCAAGCGAATTCGGGTGCATGGGCGCGGGTGGGTGTTTACGCCTCGGGACTTCCTCGCTTTGGGCACGCGCCGGGCGGTTGATCGGGCGCTAGTGCGGTTGACGCAAGACAAGACCATCCGCCGCCTGGCCCAAGGTCTTTATGATTATCCCCGCGTTCACAAGAAGCTTGGCATTCTCGCTCCGAACCCGGATGATGTCGCCGCCGTACTCGCAGCGAAGACGGGAAGCCGGGTACAGGTATCGGGCGCGCGTGCGGCGAACTTGCTGGGGCTCACCGACCAAGTCCCCGCCCAGTTGGTGTATCTCACCGACGGCCCCGCCCATCGCGTCAAGATCGGCGCGCAAACCATTCAGTTGAAACCCGCCAGACCATCGAGGTTCCCCGGAGCAGGCACGCCCGCAGGGCTGGCTCTCCAGGCGATCCGTGCGGCCGGGCCCCATGCGAACAAAGACTTCGTGGTTCGACAGTTGTCCCGCGCCTTCAGCGCTCGCGACCGTGCACAACTCGCCAAACTAATAAAACACGCCCCAGCCTGGAGTCATGAGATCATACGGCAATTGAAGGGGATATAGATCGTGGAGCATAAGCAACACTTTTTCCGCGAGGGCGGTGCGCGATATGAACTCGCCAAGAAGGGAACTCTTCGCCTTGCGCCCGGCCCCCAGCTCGAAGCGGCCCTCCGCAGGGACTACGAGAAAATGCGGGAAATGTATTTTGGCGAGGAACCCGATTTCGATGCCGTAATGACTGACATCCGGGAACTTGAAAGAGCGTTCAACGAGCGAGAATAGAGTATCTGAGGGTCAAGCCTGGATGACGGGCCACTCCGAAGTTGGGCACAGGCTGTCAAGTTGCCGGTAAACGGCCTACCTGTGGAGGGGGCCCCGCGGCATCCCTGGCAATTCTGAGAGCAAGTTGGAATCGCTCTGGAGGGATGGTCGCCCAGCGGAAAGGATTGCCAGCCATCGCCCTACGGCTCAAGGCGCCAATGAAATGCGTATTGACAGCTCTCGCGACGGCAGGGTAGTCTATAAAGTCATGTTACGCGCGCTGGCACATCACCATCATCATCATCATTTGAGCTACCGGGTGGCGTGTCAGTGGGCGAATGCTTAAATCACCAAGCGAGATCGGCAAAGCGGCCCGCTGACAGAGTGAATCAGCGGGCTTTTTCATTTTCGCGCAGGGGGGCTGTGTATGTTGCAACTCAAGTATCATGAGGACGGCCTGATCCCGGCCATTATTCAGGACCGTCACTCGGGAAAAGTTCTGATGCTCGGGTATATGAATGAGGACGCCTACCAACAGACCCTCATCTCCGGATTTGTAACCTTCTATAGCCGCACTCGCCAAAAGCTATGGACCAAGGGTGAAACTTCCGGGCACCGGTTGGTGGCGAGAGAAATTCGAGTGGACTGCGATCAGGATGCGTTGCTGATCCAGGCCGATCTGACCGGCCCCGGCTGCTGCCATATGGGTTATCGCTCGTGCTTCTTCCGCAAGCTGACGACTAAGGGGGATGAAATCATCCTCTTGCGGGAGTTCGATCCTGCCCTCGTCTATGGCCAGAAAAACCCGGAGAGCCAAACATGAACTTGTTGAAGTTAGGGTTGCCCAAAGGAAGCCTGCAAGAAGCCTCGCTGCAACTTTTTCGCCGCGCGGGCTATGAAATCGGCGTCAGTTCCCGTTCGTATTTTCCTTCCATCGATGACGAGGAAATTGAGTGCATGCTGATCCGCGCGCAGGAGATGGCACGCTATGTTGAAGACGGCATCCTCGACGCCGGTTTGACCGGCAAGGATTGGATTCTGGAAAACGAATCAAACGTCGTCGAAGTGGCGGACCTGGTCTACGCCAAGCAAACTTTCGGGAAGGTACGATGGGTGCTCGCTGTCCCGGAAAAGTCCCCCTTCCAGAGTGTAAAGGACCTGCAAGGAAAGATCATCGCCACAGAACTGGTGGGGGTTACCAAGCGTTATCTCGAACGCAATGGGGTGAGCGCCAAAGTGGAATTTTCGTGGGGCGCCACGGAGGTAAAGCCGCCGGTGCTGGCCGACGCCATCGTGGAAGTTACCGAAACCGGCTCTTCGCTGCGAGCTAATGGGCTGCGCATCGTCGAGACGGTGCTGGAATCGAACACCAAGTTTATCGCTCATCCCGCCGCCTGGGCAGATGCCTGGAAACGCCGGAAGATTGAGACGCTCATCATGCTCTTGCAAGGGGCCATCGAGGCTGCGGGCAAAGTCGGCCTGATGCTCAACGTCCGCCGTGACGATCTCGAAGACGTGCTGTCGGTTCTTCCCGCGTTGAAGCGGCCTACAATTTCGGCCCTGAGCGATTCCGATTGGGTCGCCGTCAACACCGTCATTGAAGAAAAAACGGTGCGCGAGATCATTCCGCGCCTCAAGGCCGCGAATGCGCAAGGCATTGTGGAATATCCGCTGAACAAAATTGTTGTCTGAAAGGCAGGGGACTCGGGGTTAGGGGTTAGGGGTTAGGGGTTAGGGGTTAGGGGTTAGGGACCTTGACCAGGTGAAAGGAAAGTAGAAGAGCGCGACCTGCACCTTCCGTTCACCGATCATCCTTCACCAATTCCCTACCCTGCAACTCAGCACCTGGCCAAGAAATGCTGGATATTATTCGCAGTAGCGATTCGAAGGCGATCGACAGACTGCTTCGCGCGCGCTCCACAACGTTGACCGAGGCAGAGGCGGTGGTGCGGCCCATCCTTGACGATATCCGGCGCCACGGCGACCGTGCCCTCCTGCGGTATGCAAAACAGTTTGATCGCCTCGACCTCCGCGAGACCGGGTTCACCGTTTCCCGCGAGGAGATTCGTCGCGCCTATCGCGAGGTTCCACCCGGCTTTGTGGCAGCGGTGCAAGTGGCCGCGGCGAATATTCGTAAGGCGGCGAGGAAGCAGTTGCCGCGCTCGTGGACCTGCCAAACGCGCGCGGGCGTCCGCGTTGGGCAAATCCTCCGGCCACTGGAGCGCGTGGCCTGCTACGTTCCCGGCGGGCGCTTTCCCCTGCCTTCGACGGTGCTGATGAGCGTTATCCCCGCGCAAGCGGCGGGGGTCAGGGAAGTGATCGTGACCTCTCCTCGCCCCGCCCCGGCCGTGATGGTAGCCGCTGACCTTCTGGGTGTAAAGGAGATCTACCGTTTGGGCGGCGCGCAAGCGGTCGCCGCCTTTGCCTTCGGAACCGAGTCCGTGCCCCGCGTCGACAAGATCGTAGGGCCGGGGAACCGATACGTTGCTGCGGCGAAGAAACTGGTGGCGGGTGAGTGCGGAATCGATTTCATTGCGGGCCCGTCGGAACTGGTGTTGGTGGGTGGCAGCGGCAACGCGGAGTGGATCGCAGCGGACTTGGTCGCGCAGGCTGAGCACGACCCCGATGCCGTGGCCATCTTCATCACCCCCTCCCTCAAGTTGGCGCTCCAGGTTCAGGCGGCCGCACGTGGAATCGTGGGGCGGCTGGAACTGCCGCTTGCGGGCCAATCCCTCGCCGCCCAGGGTGGCATCATCGTCATACGCAACATGGCGGAGGCCGCCGGGCTTGTGAATCGCCTGGCCCCCGAACACCTTACGCTGTTCGAGGGCGCCACGACCCTTCTGGGGCGCATACAATCCGCCGGCTCCATTTTCCTGGGCGCATACAGCCCCGTTGCCGCGGGAGATTATGCCTCAGGGACGAACCACATCCTTCCCACCAGCGGAGCGGCACGTTTGCGCGGGGGCTTGAGCGCCGCTGATTTTGTGAAGGCCATATCTGTGCAACGGCTCACTCCTCGTGGATTGGCAGGACTCGAAAAGACCCTGGTCACGCTCGCAAATACTGAGGGCCTGAAAGCGCACGCGTATTCCGTTGAGACTCGCCTTCTGGGGAAGGGCGCCCAACGCGGAGGGAGGGTTGCTCGCGAGAGGGTTGGCATGCGGTCGACAAATTGACGCTCCCACCCATGAGTTTTGGGCGATGAGTGCGGCAAAATGTCTGAAGAACGAACATTCTGACCAGTCAAAACACTTTTTGCAGTTAAGTGTAATTAAATCTGTAGGTTAATGGAAATAGGCCACTTGAAATTATGCGGGCATTAGCCCTTATTGGTGGAATATCCACAATACGCATCCGGGAGCGCCTTAGGACTTAGCAAATGATTCGACCCCGCCAAGCCATCGAAACCTTGAAGAAGTACCGCCCTCCGCAAGAGGGCCGCGGCGGCAAAATGCGCCTGGACTTCAACGAGAATACGGTGGGCTGCCCTCCTCAGGTTATTCGCGCATTGCGCCGCGCCTTGAATCCGGAAATGATGACGCGCTATCCCGAATACGACGAAGGGCGCCAAACGCTTGCCGCCTATTTTCGCGTGAAGCCCGAGGAAATGCTCCTCGCCAACGGCACCGACGATGCGCTCAAGATGGTCTGCGACACCTTCGTCGATCCCGGTGACACCTTGCTGGTTCCGGCACCCACTTTCCCCGTGTACGAATTCTTCAACAATGTGGCGGGTGGGAAGACGCTGCGTATTCGGTATGATGAACGTTTCCGCCTGCCCACGGATAAATTCGTCGCAACACTGAAAAAGGAGAACGTGCGCTGGGTCGCACTGGCCAATCCCAACAATCCCACGGGCACGCAGATTCCCAAGGCCGCATTGAAGGCCATTCTGCTCGCTGCTCCGGATACCGTGGTGCTGGTTGATGAGGCCTATCAGGATTTCTCCGGCCAGACAATCCTGCCGTGGATTCGCCAGTATCCGAACCTGATCGTGACGCGGACGTTTTCCAAGGCCTTCGGTTTAGCCGCGCTCCGCATGGGCTGTCTATTCGCCAACCCCCAACTCATCGACCCGTTGCAACGTGGGCAGAATCCCTTTGCCGTAAACTCGCTCGCCCTGATGTGCGCGTGCATCGCCCTCCGCTATGACGCCCAGGTGCGTAAGTACGCGGAGACCATCCGCGCGAACCGTGCGGGATTCTGCCGCTGGCTCGACGGCCACGACATCCCTTATGTTCCCAGCTCCGCAAATTTTGTCCTCACCCGCGTGGGCGAGCACGCGCCGGAAATCGCCCGCCAACTGCGGGAGAAAAAGATTCTGGTCCGCGATTGGAGTTACGACCCACACCTGAAGGGTTGCCTGCGGTTCACGATCGGTTCGAAGAGTCAAATCCGCTCCCTCATGGGGGAGCTCGAACGCCTGCGGGACCTCATCCAAACTCCCAACGGCAAGGGAGCCTGGAAAAACATGGTTGCCTACTCTTCGACAGGATGGTTTGCATGAAGGCTCGCATCGCGTCCTTGCATCGCAAAACCGCCGAGACCGACATTCGCGGTCGTTTGAAGCTGGACGGCCGCGGCCGCTACAAAATCTCCACCGGCGTTCGCTTCCTCGATCACATGCTGGAGCTTTTCACCCGGCATGGCGGCTTTGACCTGGATCTCGAGGCGCATGGCGACCTCGATGTCGACCAGCATCACACGGTGGAGGACGTAGGCATCGTCCTCGGCCAACTCCTGCGCGACGCCCTGGGCTCGAAAAAGGGCATTAATCGCGCCGGATATTTCCTCATGCCGATGGATGAAACCCTGGCGATCGCCGCTATCGACTTGAGCGGCAGGCCCTACCTGGTGCTGAAAGCTCCCCTAAAGGTGCGGTTCGTGGGCGATTTGCAAACCGAACTGCTGGAGGACTTCTTTCACGGCTTCACGACGACCGCTGCGGCCAACGTGCACCTGAAGGTCGCGTACGGGCGGTCCAGCCACCACGCCATTGAAGCCTTGTTTAAAGCGTTTGCCCGAGCCCTGCGCTTTGCCTGCTCGCGCGACCGCCGCTTGCGCTCGCAGCTTCCCAGCACGAAGGGGCTTCTATGATTGCCGTCCTTGACTATGGCGGCGGGAATGTGGGCTCGGTGCTCAAGGCGATCGAGTATCTGGGCCTGTCCGGCGAAAGGATCGATCAGCCTGCCGCGCTTCGGGCTGCTGATAAGATTATTTTCCCCGGGCAAGGACACTTCGGCGCCATGATGAAGGGGCTCGCGGAGCGTGAGATGCTGACTCCGCTTCGCGAGGCTTTCACCGGGGGGAAGCCTTTCCTCGGCATCTGCCTGGGCTTGCAAGCGCTTTATGAATCGAGCGAGGAAGCCCCTGGGGTCTCTGGCCTGGGCATCCTACCGGGCTGCGTGACGCGTTTCCAGGGTGTTTTCAAAGTCCCCCATGTCGGCTGGAGCCAAATTACTCTCCGGCCAGAAACAGAATTATTCCGGGGAGTCGCCGACGGCAGCTTTGTTTACTTCTGCCATTCTTATTATGGACCCGTGACGCCCGAGGCTTGCGCCGTCACCGACTACGGCCAGACATTCGCCGCGGGAATCGAGATGAAGAATATCTGGGCTGTCCAATTCCATCCAGAAAAGTCAGGAGAGGTCGGATTGAAGGTTTTGAAGAATTTTCTGATCATGTGACCTGTCCTTTGTCATTGGTCCTTGGTCCGTGGCCCCTTGCATTGAAACATTCTGGGCGGTTCCATGACAACAGACCACTGACCACGGACAACAGACAAGTACCTCAATTATGTTTGCCAAACGCATTATTCCGTGTCTCGATTGCAAAGACGGCCGTGTGGTGAAGGGAATCCACTTCGTCAACCTTCGCGATGCCGGCGACCCTGGCGACCTGGCTGAGATGTACAACCGCGAAGGGGCCGATGAGCTGGTGATGCTCGACATATCCGCCACTCGCGAAGGTCGTGCCACACTAATGGAAACCGTCCGGCGGGTGGCGCGCCGCCTGTTTATTCCGCTTACCGTTGGCGGCGGGGTCCGCGTGCTAAATGACGCGCACCGATTACTTTCCGCCGGAGCCGATAAGGTGGGTATCAATACGGCAGCAGTCGAAACGCCGGAGGTAGTCAGGACCATTGCGGAGAATTACGGGCGGCAGGCCGTCGTGGTGGCCATTGATGCGCGCAGGATTCGAAATTCCTCGCCTGCCTCACAAGGTGGCGAACCGCCCCGCTGGGAAGTTGTAACCCACGCTGGCACAAAATCCACGGGCCTCGACGCGCTCCAATGGGCCCGGCGAGTGGAGGAGTTGGGCGCGGGCGAAATCCTGCTGACTTCGATGGACGCAGACGGCACGCAAACGGGTTTCGATTGCGAGCTGACTGCCATAGTGGCGCGCGCCTTGCATATCCCGGTCATCGCGTCGGGCGGCGCCGGGAGCCCGGCGCATATCGCGGAGGTTTTCCAGCGAGGTTGCGCCGACGCCGCTTTGGCTGCGTCAATCTTTCATTACGAGACGCACACCATCCGAAGCTTGAAAGAGTACCTGCGCACGCAAGGCGTGCCGGTAAGAATCTGAGAATGGTGCTTGTTGTCAGGAAAATTCTGAATTCTGAATTATGAATTATGAATTTTGAACTACTATGGTCTCCCAGGTGGCCTGACTTGGGAGGGCTCTCGCTCATTCAGAATTCATAATTCAGAATTCATAATTTATCGGAACTTGCACCCAACACCAGTTTTCACCATGGTCATTCCCTGCATCGATTTGATGGATCGCAAGGTTGTGCAGCTCGTCCAAGGCAATGAGAAATTCCTGGAGCTGCCTGAGCCATTGGCCGTCCTTGAAAAATTCTCAGCCTATCCGGAAATCCAAGTGATTGATTTGGACGCAGCGATGGGCAAGGCTGAAAATAACGCGGAAATCGTGCGCGAGCTCTGTCGCCGCAAGCCTTGCCGCGTGGGTGGAGGCATTCGCAGTACAGCGCGGGCTCAGGCGGTCGTGGCCGACGGGGGGGTGAAAGCGATTGTGGGCAGCAGCGCCTTCACCGCCCAGGGCATCAATCACGGATTCTTGCGGGTGCTTGCGGCGGCCGTGCCGCGCGAGAAGATTCTGATCGCCGTGGACTCATTCGGCGACCGCGTGGCTGTTCATGGGTGGAAGGAAACGCTGCCTTTGTCCTGTGCGCAAGCGCTGCCACAGCTCGAACCCTATTGCTCGGGATTTCTCTGCACTTACATTGATGGCGAAGGAAGATTGCAGGGAACCAATATCGATTGGTTCCGCAGTTTGCGCGCCGTCACCCAACTCCCCATTACCGCGGCGGGCGGAATCACCACGGACGAAGAAATCGCAGCGCTCGAGGAACTCGGCATGCACGCCGCGCTGGGAATGTCCATCTATCGCAAGGTCTTCCCGGAGTTTTTCACCGGGCGGCAACCGGGGGCGCGCTGAAGGCGAAAGCTTCAGTTTTCCCTTGACAAAAAGCAGAGTAGTAGACTACAATAGTTACATGACTGCTGTACGCATTCACGAATGCGGCGCCTCGGAGCTTTTTTCCCCCAAGCGCCGGCCACTTTTTCCTCAGCCGACGCGGGCATTCGGCAGCGTCATTCTGTCCGTTTGCCGCCCGGTTCGAGCGATTCTTCAACATGAAAAATGAAGGTAGCTCCCCAGATGTTGATGAAAACAAAGGGTCTCAATCTGACAATTTGTCACCTACCCTGAGAAGTTATTGAAACAGAACGGGTTGCCAGAAACCCTGAGAAGTTGCTCAAAACAAACCAGATAATCACAAAAACCCAACCCATACCCCGCCAAAATCTCACTACCCTGGGATAATATAGCAAACAAAGCCAGTTATCCGCGAGCCTCGGAGTCTCGCGCCAAAGTGGCTGGGCAGCTTGCAGCAGACAACGAAAAATCCGCGAAGCGCCCTGGTACTTTGAAAAGGCTGGTTTGTTTCAGCGGGGATCAATCCACGTAGAGTCGGGGTACGCGCTTGCCGATGGAGCAGAGGACTTCGTAGGGAACAGTGTCAAGCAATTGGGCAATCTCCACAGCGGTAATGGAACTGTGATCCGCCTGACCGATCAGGATGACCTCCTCACCGATATTCGTCCCCGCGACATCGGTGACGTCGAGAAGCGATAAGTCCATACTGATACTGCCTACGATGCGTGAGCGGTGTCCGCGCACGATGGCGTATCCACGGTTCGAGAGGGCGTGGCTTAAACCATCGGCGTAACCGACGGGCACTGTGGCAATGCGGGAAGCCCGGCGGGTGTAGAACGCCGCACCATAACCCAACGGAGTACCGCTGGGGACGTCTTTCATGTAAACGATGCGGGACTTGAAGGTCAAGACGGGTTCGAACTCCTGCACTTTGGGAAGCTCCTGGCCCTGGGGGAAGACAAGCGGAACACAGTAGCCGTAAAGCAGTGCGCCGACGCGCACCAGATTCTCAGGAAACTTCCGACCCGTCAGCAGGGCGGCGCTGTTGGAGACGTGAATCCATTGCGGCTCATACTGCATGCCGCGCAATTGTGCCAGCGCTGCGGCAAAACGCTCCCCCTGCTCATCGGTCTGGGAGGCCGCCAAATCCTCCGCTGAGGCAAGGTGGGTAAAGAACCCTTTCATTTGCAGCCCTTCGAGCTCGCGGTAATGGTCAACGAAGGCCGCCAAGCGATCCAGTGGCAAGCCCAGCCGCCCTAGTCCGGAATCAACCTTCAGGTGAAATTCAATAGGCTGGCCATAGCGGCGCGCGCATTCTGCGTAGGTGTCGAGCCGCATGGTGGAGGAGATTGAGGGCGTCAACCGGTACTCAATCAGGTGGGCCGGGTCGCTCATGTACAGCCCGCCGAGCAAAAGGATGGGCTGCTGAATTCCGGCCACGCGCAATTCCAATGCTTCCTCGACGGTCGCCACACCAAACCAATCCACGCCGCACTCGGCAAGACACTTCGAGACCCGCACGGCGCCATGGCCGTAAGCATCGGCCTTAATCACCGCCATGACCTTGCGCGTGCCAGCCAGATCCCGAATCCGCTGGAGGTTGCGGCGCAGTTTGGAGAGAGAAATTTCCACCCAGGTCGGGCGGAGAAGTTTATCGGTTGGAAGATTCACTTGTAGGACTCACCGCCCTCGTGAACCTTATTTTCAAACTTCGCATAAGGTTTCAAGAAGACCACGGACACGTCACCGGTGGGCCCGTTGCGTTGCTTGCCCACAATCAGCCGGGTTTCAGATCCCCCCTGGCCGAACTCCTCTTCACCCTCCGCCTCCCCGGCAGGCTTCTTCTCGCGAAAGATGAAGATGACCACATCAGCATCCTGTTCAATGGATCCCGACTCGCGCAAGTCCGAAAGCTGCGGGCGCTGGGCGAAGCCTGTCCGCTGTTCGGGCGCCCGGCTCAACTGCGAGAGCGCCAGGACAGGAACCTTTAATTCCTTGGCAATGCTCTTCAGGCTGCGCGAAATGTAGCTGACCTCCTGTGTGCGGTTCTCAAACTGCTTATGGCCAGCAATGAGCTGAAGATAGTCAACAATCAGCAAGTCAAGTCCCTTTTCGGCTTTCAGGCGGCGGGCCTTGGCGCGGATCTGCATGATGCTCAACGCCGGCATGTCATCAATATAAAGCGGTGCTTCCGACAGTCGGCCCAGGGCAGGCGTCATCCGCTTCCAATCCTCGCGGCTGGAGAAACCGGTCCGGAGCTTGTGGCTATCGATACGCGCCTCCGAGCAAAGCAGGCGGATGACCAGGGATTCCTTGCTCATTTCGAGCGAAAACATCCCCACAACTTTGCGATTATTGATAGCTGCATGGGCGGCGATGTTCAGCGCCAGCGCGGTCTTTCCCAACGAAGGACGCGCCGCGATGACGACTAGTTCTCCCGCCTGCAAGCCTGAGGTCATGTTATCGAGATCTTCGAGGCCTGTCTCAATACCTGTCACGCGCTGGCCGCGGTCGAACAGGACATCAATTTTTCCGAAACTGGTCTTAACGATCTCCCGGATCGTTGCGAACCCGGACTGCATCCGTTGTTCAGCAATTTCGAAAACCTGGCTTTGCGCCAAGTCGATCAATGTCTCGGGATCGTCGGTGCCTTGCATGCAGCGCTCGATGACCGTGTTGGAGGCATTGATCAAGCGCCGAATCGTGGACTTTTCTTTGACAATCCGGCAATACTCACCCATCGGCGCAGCCGTGCCTATGGGAACACCGTCGGTGAGCGCCGCCAGGTAGCCTGCGCCACCGGCTTTTTCCAGCAAGCCGTCCTTGGCAAGTTCTTCGGAGAGCGTCACCAAGTCGATCGTGCGACTCTTCTCCCAGATCGCGGCCATCTTTTCGAATGTGAGGCGATGTGCTTCCGAGTAAAAATCCTGCTTGCCTAAGATTTCGAGGGCGGAATTGAGGGCGCCGTTATCGAGGAGAATCGAACCCAACAGGGCGCGCTCCGCTTCGAGGTTATGGGTAACGGTTCGATCGCTGGAAGTCGCAGTCGGCATCGTAATATTGTCAATTCTACACGAATTTCCCTCAAGGTGCGCGTGCAGCCAACCTGCGGAAATGCTGTGCAAAAAGCGGAATATCTGTGTAGAAGTCAGGCCGGCCTGTGGATAATTTCTGCGGATGGGGGAGAAACAGCACGCCCTGCCGGGTCAACTTGGCGATCAGCTCCCTCCGCTTCACTCGCCCGCGGGGAAAGGCAAAGCGGGCGCTGCTAGACATTTTCCTGTTCAGCTTCTCCAGCGGTTTCCGGAGCTTCAGCAGGGGGAGCTTCCTTGGGGGCAGCAGGAGTCTGGGCGCTGGCCTTGGCTTGGGCTTCCGCCGCAGCCTGAAGTTTGGCTTTGGACTCCGCGTCGGGCTCGACGAGAACCTTGACCGTCGCAATCACCTCGCGGTGGAGCTTGACCGGGACATTGTACTCGCCCAGCACCTTGATGGGCGTGGCGAGACTGATCTTGCGCTTGTCGATGTGGTAGCCCTGCGCCAGGAGCTTTTCAGCAACGTCCAGGGAGGTGACAGAGCCGAAGAGATTACCCTTTTCGCCCGCCTTACGGATGACGGTGACACTGACGCCTTCCAGCAGCGTGGAAAGATCGGCGGCATCGGCCTTTTCCTTCGCCTCCAGCTTGAGGAAGCGAACGCGCTGCTGCTCCACCCACTTGCGGTTTTGGGGGGTGGCCGCCACCGCCAGTTTCTTGGGCAGCAGAAAATTACGGCCGTAGCCGTCAGCCACTTTCACCATTTGGCCGCGATTCCCAAGTTTATCAATATTCTCAAGAAGGATAACTTCCATGGCAAAACTCCTGTAAACGGTCTACAGCAGACGGTACACGGGACCGCGGCATATGACTCGTTTCAATTCGACCGGCGCACGGAGTGCCTGCCGCTGTATGCCGTCTACCGTATGCCGTCTACTTCCTCTTGGGCTACGCTCCCGCCGCGAAAGGCAGCAGGGCGATATTCCGGGCGCGCTTGATGGCTTCCGACAACGCGCGCTGGTGCGTTGAGCAAGTGCCCGTCAGGCGGCGGGGCAGGATCTTGCCCCGTTCAGCCACGAACTCGCTGACCAAGCGCACGTCCTTGTAATCGATCACGTCGATTTTCTCTGTGCAAAACTTGCAAACCTTGCGTCGGCGAAAGTATTGCTTCCGACCGCCACCGCCCGGACCTTCGCGCCGTGCGGGGCGTTCGCCCGAGGGCGCGCCTTCTCTGGGAACTGGCATGGTGATTAACTCCTTTATGCTTGCGCGTTCTCCGCGGGAACGGGGGGCGCAGCGGGCGCAGGAGCCGGTTTGCTCCGGCGGCGCTTGGCCTCCTGCTTGGTCCGCAGTGCTTTGAATTTCGCTGCGCGCTGAAGAATCTCGTCCGTGCAAACGGTGAGGTGCTTGATCACCGTGTCGGTCACCTTGAGACGGCGCTCAAACTCCTTGACCGTGTCTCCGGTGCCCTGCACGTAGAAGAGAACGTAAAAACCCTCTCGCTGCTTGCTCACGCGGTAGGCAAGCCTGCGGCGACCCATCTTTTCGACCTTGTCCACGATGCCGCCTGCGGACGCCACAACGCTCTCCATTTGCGTGATGAGCTTTTGGACCTCGTCGTCGGCCACATCGGGCCGGACGATAAAAATCATTTCGTAGTTACGCATGGAACCTCATGACTCGGTGGGCGGAACCCTCCGATTAAAGCGATTCATCGCCTTTTGTACACCTTCCGAAAGAATCACGCGGACGGCCTCGCTGGCCAAATCGAGCATCTCCGCAACCAACTCCATCTCTGGCGGGCGAAACGGCCTGAGGAGGTAGGATACGTAATCCTCCACTTGCCGGTCCGGCTGTGCGCCCATTCGAAGCCGGATGAAATCATCGGCCTCAAGGGCGCCGATGATCGACTTCAAACCATTATGGCCGCCGGCGCTGCCGCGGGGGCGGATGCGCAACATGCCCAGCGGTAATTCGATCTCGTCCACGAGCACCAGCAAGTCACGCGGTGTCAATTCGTAGTTTTGGAGCAGCCGCGCCACCGCCAAGCCGCTCAGGTTCATAAAAGTTTGAGGCTTTGCCAGCACCACGCGTTCGCCCGCCAATTCGGTGGAAGCGGTCAAAGCCTGCGCTTCGCGGCGAGACAATTCCTTGCCGCAAATGTCGGCCAAGCGGTCGATCACCATGAACCCCAGGTTGTGGGGCGTCAAGTGGTACTCGTAGCCGGGGTTCCCCAAACCGACGATCAGTTTCATAAGAACAGGGACGAGTGAGGAGTGACGAGTGACAAGCAAAAAGACCCGCCCTTTCGTCTACTTGTCGCTGTTCGTTCAATGGAATGGCCAGAAACCTAACGCCTGCCGCTTGCTCGTCAATTGTCACTCGCCACTCGTCACTGCCGTTAGGCCTTCTCCTTGCCTTTTTCCTTTTTCTCGCCTTTCTCTTTCTTCTCACCCTTCTCTTTCTTCTCTCCGCCGGCTTCTTCCTCGGCGCCTTCCTCTTCCGCCTTACCCTTGCGAATGACCTCAGGCTCGGCAGGTGCCGCCTCTGCCGCCACCTCCGCCGGCTTCTCCTCTTCCGCCTTCAAGGTCACCACATGAGCGACTACGCGGTTCGGGTCAGAAAGGACCTTAACCTTGGGTCCCAGGGGTAGGTCCGACACGCGCAGGTTCTGGCCGAGTGTCAGCGGCGTAACATCCACCGTAATCGCTTCCGGAATGTCGTCCGGAAGGCACTCGACTTCGATCTCGCGCAACATGAACTCGAGGATTCCCCCTTCGACTTTCACTCCCTGCGGCTCACCGGTCACATGAATAGCAACCTTCAGCTTCAACTTGGTATCAAGGGCGATGCGCACCAAGTCCACATGCAAGAGGCCGCCGCGGATGGGCTCGGACTGCCAGTCACGAATCATGGCCCGTGTGGGCGCCTTTCCCCGAACCTGGAGGGTGAAAATGGCATTGTGGCCGGACTCCGAGTGAAGGATCTCGCGGATCCCGTCCGGGTCGACGGTGATGGGGATCACCGGCCCGCCGCCACCATAAACTACGCCGGGGATGCGTCCCGCGCGGCGCGTGCGCCGCGCCACGTTCTTGCCAAAATCCTCGCGCGGCTCCGCTTCAACGGTAAATGCTTGGCTCATAGCTTTCGACTCCTCCAAGAACGAAACTCGAAATTGGAAACTCGAAATTCGGGGGTCGGCTCGCGAGTTTCCAATTTCGATTTTCGCCCTTCATCACATTGCGTGGGTCGCGCTGGCATCGTCCCTCAGATGAAGAGCTTACTAACGGAAGTCTCATCATGTATGGAACGAATGGCGTCGGCCAACAACTTGCCCACACTCAGAACTTTGATTTTCCCGCACTGCTCGGCCTCCGGGGTCAGGGGAATCGAATTAGTCGCCACCACTCGTTCCAGAGGCGCAGAGCAAATCTTTTCGATGGCGTTATCGGCAAAGACCCCGTGCGTGCAGCAGGCGTAAACTTTGTCTGCACCCTTTTCCTTTAAGGCATAGGCGCCCTTAACCAGGGTTCCGGCAGTATCGATCATGTCATCGACCAACAAACATGTTTTGCCTTCGACGTCGCCGATGACGTTGAACACTTCCACGACATTGGCGTCTTCGCGCCGCTTGTCGATAATCGCCAAGGGAATATTCATGCGCTTGGCAAATCCCCGCGCGCGTTCCACGCCCCCGGTGTCAGGAGAAACCACCACCAGATTCTTCAACCTCAACCGGCGGAAATAACCCACCGTCACTGGTGTTGCATAAAGGTGATCGACCGGGATGTCAAAAAAGCCCTGGATCTGGCCGGCGTGCAATTCGAGCGCTAACACCCGGTCCGCGCCAGCGGAGGTCAGCAGGTCTGCCACCAGCTTGGAGGAAATGGGCACACGCGGGCGATCCTTTCGATCTTGCCGAGCGTAAGCAAAATAAGGCATCACGGCTGTAATACGCGTGGCGGATGCACGGCTGAGGGCGTCGAGCATCACCAACAATTCCACCAGATTGTCATTCACCGGGCGGCAGGTGGGTTGGATGACAAAAACGTCGGCGCCGCGCACATTCTCGAGAATCTGCAGCCGCACCTCGCCATCCGGGAAGCGCCCGACCTGGGCGTCCCCCAACGGAACTCCCAGCTCGTCGCAGATTTCCTTCGCCAGCGCCGGGTGGGCATTCCCCGTGAAGATTTTCAGCGTGTGGCGAACCCTCTGACTTTTCATTCAATCCTCGAACGCCTGCTTAACAGTATGAAACGTGAAATATGAAACCTGGCTGGGAGGCCTGGACTCGAACCAGGGTTCCATGCTCCAAAGGCATGTGTCCTACCGCTGGACGACCTCCCAAGGAAATTGACTGAACTGGTGATTGAGTGATTAGGTAATTTAAGGAAAAAACCACGGTGGGTCATTCTCTCAATCACAAAATCGCTCAATCACTCAATCAACAAATAATTCCCGGTGGTAGTCGGCGCGCACCAACGTGCGTGTCGGAAATAATAGCCACCCTTTGGGGATGAGTTTCGAGGCGCGATCCATTTGACGAGAGGAGGAAAAGAGGGCGTACACAGCAGACCCGCTGCCCGTCAAGGAGGCAACTTCGGCCCCGGCCCGGATAAGCTGGCGCTTCAATCGCGCCAACTCAGGCCACCTCGCGAAAACGATATACTCAAAGTCGTTCTCGGCCGGTCCCCAACTCATCAGGGGAAATTGTGGCCACGTACCGAAACTACCAATGTACGCGGTTCCGGCCTGCTCTGTCAACCGCAAACCTGCTTGACGATAGGCGTCCGCGGTGGAAACCGAGAAACCCGGGAAAATGACCAGGCAGGCGCGGGAAGGAAGATCGCTGAGAGGATAAACCTCTTCCCCGCGGCTACAGCCCAGAACCCGGCCGCCGAGAAAAAATAGGGGGACGTCGGAACCCAGCGCTGCGGCCAGCTTTTGCCGGGCGGGGAATTCAAGATGGTCGCCGGTTAGTCGCTCGAGGCCCAGAATCGTGCCCGCAGCGTTGGTACTGGCGCCACCCAGCCCGCTGCCGAGAGGAATCACCTTTTCGATGTGAACCTGGATCCCACCTCGCCAGCCGCGAGCCTGCGCCCATGCTTCGCATGCGCGATAAACCAGATTCCCTTGCCCGGCGGGGATTGCCGGATTGTCGCATTCGACGGCAATTCCCTTCCCGGCTTTGGAAAGGCTGACTCCCAAGCGATCGTGCAACGCGATGGTCTGATAGATGGTGCGGATTTCGTGGTAGTCATCGGGCCGCTTGCCGAGAATCTTAAGCCCGGCGTTGATTTTGGCGAAGGCGCGAAGGCGAAGTGTCTTTGGCAAAGTGAATGCGCAGCCGGGTGCCCTTAGATACGGCTTACCCGAAACTTCGTAGAGTTAGGTCCGCAGGCAAAACCCGGAGCGGATCCAGGCAGGTGAATTCTACCTCAAGAAAAGAAACTTGGCGACCGAGCAGCGCGAACCTGAGGCCTCCCGGAAACTCAATTGTCCGAAGGTTTGCCGTGCCCCGAGTGGCTCTTGAGCTCGTCGAGTTGCTTCTGAAGCTGTTTCGCCTGCTCGGCGTCGAAATCGCTAGAGACAGCTTCGGGCCATTCCTTCAGGGCGCGCTGCCACTGCTCCTGCGCCATCACTGTCTTCCCCTGGCGCAAATAGACATTGCCGAGGTGCTCGTGGATAGTCGGATCATCTTGGATCTTGCTCGCGGCCTTTTCCAGGGGAGGGGCTGCCAAATCGTAGCGGCCCATCTTAAAGTACGCCCAGCCCAGACTATCGAGGTATGCTCCATTGTTCGGATCGAGTTCCAGTGCCTTCTGAATGTATTTGACCGATTCATCCAAACGGACCCCGCGATCCGCCAACATATAGCCGAGGTAATTTGAAGCGGAGGCGTTCAGCGGGTCCACGGTGAGCACTTTCTTAAACGTTTGCTCCGCCTGATCGTATTTTTTCTGCCGTTCAAAGATAGAGCCCTGCACGAACAGCACATATTCCTGGTCTTCAGGGGTCGGACTTAAATCCAAGGCTTTTTGAATCGCCTTTTCGGCGGGGTCGAAGCGCTTGGCCTGCAAATAAATCTGAGCGATGGAAATATAGATGCTTCGGTCGATAGGGCGACCGGTCATGAAAGATTGCAACTGCGTGACAGCCTCATCCACATGACCCCGCTCGCCGAGCATCGTGGCGTATTGGATGGCCAGATCCTGGTTTTTGGGATAAGTCTTTACCGCCGCCTCCGCCTCTGCCATGGCCTTGTCCGTCTGGTGTTGGCTCCGAAGGGTTTCGATGATTAGCATCTCCGCGCGGGGCCCCTGCAACGGTCCCAGGACCTGAATCTGTTTGAAAGTATCCATGGCCTGGGAGAATTTCTCTTGGTCGCGGTACGCCACACCCAGGCGCTCAAGGAAAAGCGCCCGGTTGTTGGCTTCGGGAACTGTGTACTTGCCTCCAGGGCGCTCCGACTGCTTCACCAACCCTAGCAGGATGTCGATGGCCTTTTCGTTATTGCCCATCGTGCTCTCCAGCAACGCCTGCTGATAGGGGATTTCCAGGTCATCCGGACTCAAGGTCTTGGCCTTTTCGAGTTCCTGGCGCGCGTCGTCAAAGCGCCCTTCTTCACGATTGATCATCGCCAGACGCTTGTAACTCAATCCGTCATCGGGCTCGCTCTTCAGAATCTTCTGCAACTCTTCGCGCGCGGAGTCGGTCTTGCCGGCGTTCAAGAGTGCATCAGCGTAATAGCGGCGAAGGTCGGTGTTATCGGGGTCCTGCGCCAGCGCCTTTTGATAGATGCCGATGGCTTTATCAAATTGCTGAGTTTGCGAGTAGGAATAGCCCAACATGTGATAAAGGCGGGAATCCATATCGCCTTCAGGAATCTTACTGAGCGCCTCGATGGCCTGCTCGAACTCGCTCTGCTGGATATAAAGCTCCGCCAAGTTGGCGAGCCCAACCTTTGAATCCGGGTCCGTTTGCAAGACTTTGCGAAACACCTCTTCCGCCTTAGCAGGCTTGTTGTCAACCCGATATAAATGCCCCAGAAGCAACAGGGAATCCGTATCCCCCGGCGTCACGCGCACCAAGGCTTCCAGATGCTCGATGGCTTTGGCCAAGTCTTCCTTGGGGACGGCTTGATCCCCTTGCGCGGACTCGAGCATGTGGTAATAGATGCGCGAGAGCAGACGGTGGGCGTCGGGGTAATTCGGATCCACCTTCAGCACGGCCTCGGCTTCCTGAATGCCTTCGTCGGTGTGGCCGGAGAGAGAGTAAAGCTCGGCCAGCTCAACACGCAGGAAGAGAGAATCGGCATCAGCAGCGATGGCTTGCTTATATTCGGACACCGCACGATCGATGTAGTCAGTGCGATTGTAGACTCCGGCGAGCTCCTTGTAACGTCGCGCCAGCATAAAGTGATAGTAAGATTTGGCGTGGTCTGCCGAAGTGGGAGGGGTTGCCGGCTTGGAGGCCGTCTCAGCAGCTTGTCCCGGTCCGGGTGACGCGGGCCCCCTCGCTGCCCACAAACTTCCCCCCAACATTGCAAATAGACCCGTAGTCGCCACAATTTCTCTGAGGTGTTTTTTCATATTTTCCTTCTGCCCCGCCAGGCCATGGGTGATGGAATTATCCCACAAGCAGGTAAGAGGTGTAAAGACGCAATGGAGTTGCACCTGCGATTCAGACAGTGGGGGAGGGCGCGAGGCTGGCGGGAGGCAGGAGCGGCGAGACGAGGGGAATTGGGCGCAGGAATGGGGGCGTGTTGAGACGGGTGGCGGCTGTGTCGTAGGG
>JBEKLF010000055.1:0-36522 GCA_050010335.1 Terriglobia bacterium | reverse complement strand
CGGGTGAGGTCCCCGGCAACAGCGCTGTGAAGCGCCGCGAGCACGGCTGCATCAGAGTTGGTTGCGGCGGCAAAAACCAGTTTCATCTCTTATCTCGCCAGACGACCTTCGCTCGAAACTGACTTGCCATTCTATCTTTTTCTGAAAGGAGCCGCGTTACGCAACTTTGCCGACCGGTGTAAGGCCGATTCCTTTGCGGAGACGCAGAGGCGCTGAGAAAGGCTGGTGCATGTCTCTCTCTCACGCGGGCGCTACGATGCGCAGATTTACACCAACGACGCGGAGAAATTGGGCGAAGGCATGTGGCGCGATGTTTTGGAAAAACCACGTGGCAGAGCGGCGCTGACCGTGCCTTTGGGCAAGAGATTTGCGGTGCGTTCAATCGCTGCCTGAGCTATACTCGATTCATGCAGGTTACCCTCACACCACAAGCTGAACAGTTGTTGCGCGACGCTCTGGTTCGAAACCCCGGAAGCTCTGCTGCTGAAATCCTGGAGCAAGCGTTGGCCGACCGCCTGATGCGGAGAAATGACTCGGCGCCCAATGATTCCCTTCGTGAACGGCTTAAGAGCTTGCCCGGCATTAAGCTGCCTGCCCATTGGCCACCGCGATTTAAACCTGTCGAGTCGCTCAAAGTTGAAGGTGAGATGCCTTCCCAAAGGCTGGTTCAGGAGCGTCGGTGACCCTCTTCTACTTGGACTCCAGCGCTTGGCTGAAGCGCTATTTCCTGGAGCCGGGCAGCGACTGGATGACACGGCTGTTCCAGAGCGGAGATCTCTTGGCAAGCTCAGTTCTGGGTCACATCGAGGTGACTTCCGCCCTGGCCCGCCAACAGGTGCCCAGAAAACTGGATGAAGAGAAACTGGCCAGACTCCAGCAACAACTGGAAGAGGATTGGGGAGACCTGGCTGGACTTCCTCTGACTGAGGAAGTAGTGGATCGTGCTCTCCGGCTGGCACGAAGCTATAAGCTGCGTGGCGCCGATGCAGTCCATTTGGCTACGGCTTTGGGCGTGAACGACACCCTGGCTGGGACCGGAAACTCCCTCGTCTTAGTTGCCTCGGATGAGGAACTACTCGCCGCGGCGCAACAGACGGGGCTTGCCGTCGCGAACCCGGCAATCGCAGCATCCCCCTAGAGATGAGGCAGAATCAAGGCCCGCGCTACGCTTGCTATTTGCTCGATGGTCAGAACAAGTCCGAATGTGTTCCTGGGCCGACCAAGTAGAGGTCGTGACCGTCGATCTTGTAAATCAGCAGCCAATCAGGTTCCAAGTGACAGTCGCGGTGGTGCTTCCATTCTCCAGCGAGCGGGTGGTCTTATAGTGAGCCGGAAGCGGGTTGCCGTCGGCGAGCAGCGAGATCAACTCGCGCAGTTTCGACATATCTTTGCCGCGCCGCTTGGCGAGTTTGACGTCACGCTGGAATTGCGTGCCGCTAATCAGGTTTCGCGTGGTCAAATCCCTAAGTCCTTAAACAGGGCGCCGGCAGACTTGAAGCGCTTCCCCTTGCCCCGATCCGCCGCCTCCATCGCCTTCACCGTAGTTCTGCGGTGAATACCGTCGTGTCAAGGGAAACGCTGGAAGGGGTGGACCACCTTTGTCGGGACCTTGCGGTGGCCAACGTGGACCATTGGGCTCTTATGACTGAAGCACCACGGGGAAACCTATCGGGGAAGTCCATTTCGGCCAAGGAGGTATTCAATTCCATCGAAGGGCTTGAAGCAATCGCCAGGAAGTGTGGGTTTGTTGGTCAGATCGAGAGGTGGAATTACCTCACGGTGCCGAATAGTTACCTCCTAGCTGAGCCAGACGGAAGGGTTGTCATTCCGGGGACCACGCATCCGGAAGATATCTTCGTTGGCGAAATGGCAACAATTGATGTAAATAGAATCAAGACCGTCGTGGATGGTATTGCCAGCCAAGGGCAGCCGGCCTTTTTTGGTTGGGACCATAGCCCATACTTTCGCTAGCGCCCAGCACGTGGCGCGGGCACCGGTCAGTACCTCTCTGTCCATAGGCATTTCACATGCCGGACACCACAGCGGCACCCGCACGTCGTCATTCGGGCTGGGGCACGACGCGGTAACAGTGGACGAAGCGGATTCAAGATTCAATATTCGAGATTTCAGATTTCAGAATCCCGAGCCTCGAAACCCGAATCCCCAATCCCGCATCTCGGCCGCGATGTACGTACAATTATATTGACACCTAGGATTCGAGTCCTTATGCTATTTTGGTAGCGGCACGCTATGCGATTTGAATGGGACGAGCACAAGAACCGCCAAAACCGTCGCAAGCATGATATTGACTTCGAGACTGCTGTTCTAGTTTTCGACGACCCTTATGCGATTACCCAGCGTGACTGGCGGTGTGAGGATGAGGAGCGCTGGATAACGGTTGGAGCCATAGGGCCGGGTTCGGTTCTACTGGTCGTCCATACCTTCTACGAGGAAAACGAGGATGAAATCATTCGCATCATCTCCCCTCGCGCCGCCGGGTCGCACGAAAGGAGCGCCTATGAGAAAACTCACTCGGGAGCAGGAACGAGACATCCGCGCCATCGCGGCAAAAAAGGACAAAGACATTGATTTTTCGGAGGTCCCCCCGGTTCTCGATTGGAGCGGAGCGGAAATCGGCAAGTTTTATCGGCCCCGGAAGAAGCCCGTCACCATTCGCCTGGATGCGGATGTCATTGCCTGGCTCAAAGCCGATGGGCCCGGCTACCAGACCAAGGCGAATGGCCTCCTCCGGCACGCCATGCTTCATTTCAGAAGTGTTGCCCGGCGCGGGCGAAACACCGCAGGTGTGGGCAAGGCCAAACGGCAGAAACTGAGCAGGTAGACAGGAACCGGCTAACTGCTTGCAGTCGACAGCTAACAGATAGTCCAGAACCCCGAATCCCTGATCCCGAGCCCCTAACCCCAATACCGTTCATTTAGCTGTTATCGCTGATTAGGGATTCTGCTTGCGGGCGAAGCCCGTCTTGGATTGCGGCAGCAGCTACCGCCTTCCCTTGCGCCTTTGCCGTATGAACCGAAGACGGAAGGCGGTAGCTGCTGCTACCGCAATCCAAGACGCTTCGCAAGTGTGCACATGAAAACGTCCGCTAAGTAAACACTGTTGGACTAACCGTAGTGCCCGAAATTGTCTGACTGGCAAGGGTTTGCCGGTCTATGATGGATCGAACGCCGCAACCCGAATGAGATCATCCGGCCGGGTCCGCGTGAGGAGGAGCATTTGATACAGGAGAACAAGAATCGGCGAATCGTTCTGGCGGCGCGCCCCAAAGGCGAACCGCGCGACGAAGACTTTCGGCTCGAGGCGGTGGATCTGCCCGTGCCCGGAGATGGCCAGGTGTTGTTGCGCACGATCTACCTGTCGCTCGACCCCTACATGCGCGGGCGCATGAATGCAGGGTATTCTTACGCGGCGCCGGTTGAGATCGGGCAGGTGATGGAAGGTGGGACGGTCAGCGCGGTGGTCGAGTCGCGGTCGCCCGATTTCGCGCCCGGAGACTTTGTGCTCGCCTACACGGGGTGGCAGGAATACGCGGTGGCGGCGGCAAAGTCTCTGCTAAAGCTTGATCCCGCGCGTGCTCCCCTTTCAACCGCTTTAGGGGTGATGGGGATGCCGGGCATGACCGCCTATACCGGCCTGCTGAACATCGGCCAGCCCAAGGCGGGCGAGACCGTGGTGGTCGCGGCGGCCTCGGGAGCGGTGGGCTCGGTGGTGGGCCAAATCGCCAAGATCAAAGGCTGCCGCGCCGTCGGCATCGCCGGGGGAGAACGGAAATGCGAGTACGTGGTGAATGAGCTGGGCTTTGACGCCTGCATCGACCATCACAGCCCGCCGCTCCCCCGGAATCTTGAAGCCGCATGTCCCAAAGGTGTGGATGTATACTTCGAGAACGTCGGCGGCCGCGTTCTGAATGCTGTTCTCCCGCTCATGAATCCCTTTGGACGGGTGCCCGTGTGCGGCCTGATCTCGCAGTACAACCTGGCCGCGCTCGCGCAGGGAGTCGATCGCGTTCCCGTGCTGATGGGGGCGATTCTGGTCAAGCGGCTGAGGTTCCAGGGCTTCATCGTGAGCGATTTCGCCGCGCAAAAGGATGATTTCGTTCGGGACATGTCCCGGTGGCTGCGGGAGGGTAAGGTGAAGTATCGCGAGGATGTGGTCGAGGGCCTCGAAAACGCCGTCGCCGCCTTTCAGGGATTGCTTCAGGGCCGGAACTTCGGCAAACTGCTGGTCCGGTTAGCACCCGACCCCTCTGCCGGCGCGCAAGCCGGAAGCACAGAATAACTCCATCGAAGGCGGAATAAAATGAAGATCAGTTTTCGTGGGTGGATTACCGCACTTATATTGAGCCTATTGGTGTTGTGGTCGGCGGGGCGCGGATGCGCAGCGGCGCCGAAGGCATCGAGCGAGCCAGCATCCGACCTCCTTCTAAAGGTGAGCGGCAATGGCCGATACTTGGTGGACCAGAAGGGAAACCCTTTCCTGGTGGTGGGCGATTCGCCCTGGTCGCTGATCGTCCAACTTAATGAAAAGGACCGGGAAACGTATCTGGCGGACCGCCAAAAGCGAGGCTTCAACTCGCTGATCGTCAACCTGCTGGAGCATAAGTTCACAACACGAGCACCGAATACGCTGACCGGCTTGGCGCCGTTCAAGACCCCGGGCGACTTTTCCACTCCCAATGACGCCTACTTCGACTTTGCCCACCAGGTGGTTGAACAGGCCGGCGAGCACGGAATGGTCGTGTGGCTCGCTCCCGCCTACCTCGGCTACGGCGGCGGCGACGAGGGCTTCTTCCGCGAAATCAAGGCGGGCGGCAGGGAGAAACTTCGCGCCTACGGCACCTATATCGGCAAGCGATTCAAGGACTTGCCCAACATTGTCTGGATACTAGGCGGCGACTACACGCCGGAAAAGCCCGACCAATGGGTGGTGAATGAACTCGCGACGGCCATCCGCGAGGAAGACCCGACGCATGTGATGACGGCCCACCACTCGCCGGAGAGTTCAGCGGTGACGGCATTTGGCGAGCAGGAGTGGCTGGCCATCAACACGGTTTACGGGTACGAAAAAACGCTGTATCGCCCGCTGCTGGCACAATATGTCCGAAAACCAGTGCACCCGTTTGTGCTGCTAGAAACCACTTACGAGGACGAGCACGATTCGACCCCGGACCTGATCCGGCGGCAGGCTTACTGGGCCATGCTCGCGGGCGCCTGCGGACAATTTTTCGGCAATAATCCCATCTGGCACTTCGACGGTCCAACCCTGTTTCCGTTTAAGCTGCCCTGGCGGCAAGCGTTGGGCGCGGCAGGCTCTCGCGATATGGCTCTCCTGCGCGAGTTGTTCATCCACCTGCCGTGGCAGGAATTGGCGCCGGAAGTAAACCACTCCATTTTGACCGAAGGATACGGCAGCGACACCGCTACCGCTCTCACGGCATCAACCGCCGATGGAAGGCTTTCCATTACCTATATTCCCTCGACCGGAAAGGGCGTACGTGAGTTGACCGTCGCGCTGGATGGGTTCGCGAAGCCAATCTCCGCTCGTTGGTACAACCCCACGAATGGACATTTTGTCGAAATCGATGGTTCCCCCTACGCCCACCACGGCACTCAACGGCTGCGGTCACCAGACGACAACGGCACGGGAGCCAACGACTGGGTGCTAGTTTTGGACGCCCGATGACCCCACGAGATTTAGCGCACTCTCTTGCCGGCCTCACTTGGGGGTCGGGGCGACGGGCGGCGCATTCTTCACGTACCGGCCAAACCAGGTCAGCATCTCCCACAACACGTGCTCGATGGTCTCGCGCGCCGCATAGCCATGCGCTTCATCGGGCAGGGTGACGTAGCGCACCGAGCCGCCATTCCCCTTGATGGCGCGGTACATGCGCTCCGACTGGATAGGAAACGTGCCGGAGTTGTTGTCCGCCTCGCCGTGAATCAACAGGATCGGCGCCTTCGCGATGGCCCCGGTCATTTCCGAGGGCAGGGTGCTGCGGCGATATTCGGAAACGATGCCCACTCCGTTTTCCGGCCGGTCGTTCCCCTGGGGCTCAACGATCAGGCCGCGTTCGTTCTTGGACGCTCACCGTTCGTTCCATGAGTTTTCCATCTATAGCACAGGGACTCTCGCCTGTGTCTGTAATCACTGAGAGCGTGTACCTACGTGCCTGTGTATGTATAGGCTGAGAGTGCCTGCACAAGCTGAGAGCTTGCGCCTGCACAGGCAGGAGTGCCTGTGCCACAAAACGGCTCATCGCCTGCGAACCTCAACAAATGTGCCGCAGATGGCATTCTTAGAGAATTTGTCGGAGGGCGGGATGGGACCCCACCAATAGGGAACGCTGTCGTACACAACAAGGAGTTTGCCGGGCTCCACCTCAATCAAGTCGGAGTAACGGGTGCTTTTCCCGCTGAAGATAGTAGTGGTTCCAACCCAATTCTTCCCTTCATCGGAGCTAAACATAAGGGTTACCGGGCCAGGCCGCCCTGTCGTAAAGGCCAGCAAACCGTTGCTCAACAGTCTGAGGTGGGGCGCCACACCTTTGAGGCCGGTGGAAACCGGTGGGCTCCACGTCTTGCCGTCGTCAAGGGACCATGCCTCACCGAGGTTGTCTCCGCCGGTTCGAAAGATACAAAACAAACGGCTTTCTGACAGCCGGACCAGCCCCGCTTCACCCGGCCCATCGTTGCCCATCCAAGGCGCGAGCTTCTCCTGGGGCGGCACGGCGGCAACTAGCCCGAGTTCGTCCCAAGTCTGGCCGTGATCAAGGGAACGAATCAAAACCAGCCGGTGCTGCCGTGGACGGCGTTCTGCTGTGTAGTAGAACGTGTTGAGCCATTCGCCGCCCGGACCGTCAATAATTGCTCCGTAGGGCTGGGCCTCAGGAACTTTGCGAAGTTGGGATGCGTCTTTTTCCTTGGTGGCAAACAGTGTTACGGGTACGGATTGCACGGGCTCGGAAAGGTGAACCCTCGCATCTCTGATTTGCTGAACTTCCATTCCCCCTCGCGAATATCTCGTCAGAGTAACGTGAAAATCTGTCTTCTGGCCGGGAGGGTAGGGTTCGAGTGAGGCAAAGCCAGCTCCCAGCGCCCAGATTGCCCCGTCTTCGCCAGGCACTTGGGTGTACGCGGCATCGATGTTGGCGCCCGCTCCCATCGGATAACGCCGGCTCCACGTTTCCCCTCCATCCTTGGAAAGGCTATAAGCGGAAAACTCTCCTTCCGGGCTTGTTTCGTCGGGGCTCATGCGCATGGTCGTAATTATTTCGCCCGTGGGAAACCGATGCACGGTCGGATACCAGCAATAGTTATACGAAGCTGCAATTTCCACTGTTTTTCCCACCCGAATAGTAAGATCATCCGGCGGGTCCGCCCCTCCAAGGCGCAAAACAAAACTCAAACCCAGCGTCAATGTGACGACGAACAATAGTACAAAGTATCGCAGTGAACTTCGTCCTTGATTCGCACAAAGCATTGGTTTCATCAACTCTCCTTACCTCGGGAAGGTATACTACTCTTCCCTTCCCGGCGTGGTTTCGGTGCTCAGGCCCCGAAAGCTCAGTCAAGGGCGGTTCGCGAGCGTTCTTCGCTCACGCGGCATCAAGGGATGGGCAATCCCTGCCCGGGTGATTTCGTCCCGAAGTGCAGTGGATGTTACCACGGCGGGGCGCGATTGGCTCTCGGGTTCAGAGATAATTGGGATAAAGAAAGAAGCGGCGATTGCATGATCCATTTCAGGAGCTTCCATCGCGACTGGTCGTGCTGGCTTCCGGGGTCAGCCGCGAGATCCAAGCCAACCTTCGACTGCGGCGCCATTTGATCCAGGAAGACCAGTCCTTTGTCTTCGGATTTACGATCGCCGCACCTTAATCGCACCCCTTTGACTTTGATTCGGTTACCTACTACTCACTCGACCCCTCGGCGCGGATCGACTATCTGACACTCTTCAGAATTGGCCAGACGATGCGCGCGAACCTTTTTGTTTTTCGTTCGGCGAGAGACCCGTGGGTCCGTGAGTTCATCGAGGAGCCAGACCAGCACCACATTGATCTCCCGGCGGCGCACGGCACCCGGCAACCTCTGTCGATGTTCGCGGTGCGCGGTCCCATCGGCCGACGAGAAGGCCACTTTTCCAGACCTTTATTTCTAATAAGTTGACGGGTTGCCGCATATTGTCCGCTCAGGGACATGAAGTCGCAATGCCATCGGGACAGTTTGTCGGCCTGCCTCAGCGTTGGCTAACGAACTTGCCTCCGACGAGCACTTCGAGCTCACGGCAGAAGAGGCCTCAATCCACTTCAAGTCGAGTGGTCCCATTTCCTGTGCGGCCGTTTTTCTACCTTCCCGGTGAAGTAGTGCCGCACCGCGGACTCTGAGTCGGCTGCCAAGGCTACGCACGTTCTGATGCTCTCCCAAGAGTACGGTAGTACTATAGACATCCGTTTAGAATCGAGTATGTTCCAAGGAGAACCCAGTTACGGAGGTTGAACAGTTGCTCAAAAGGCGGCTGCTCAACCAGCGGTTCCAAGGTTGAATACGCAGGAGCAGCAGTTCGTTAACCATTCACCCCTCCCTGCCGCCGGCCTTTCAAGCGAGATCTGGAGAGTTTTGCAGCGAGTCGACAAGCACTTTCAATTCGGGAGAATTACAGCCCAGAGCGTCCAGCCCACGGAGATCGGCTGTCCCTTTGTGGGACGGGGCGAAACGCCGCGCCGTCTTGCCGTGCTGGCAGTCGTGGAGGCCTATATGCGTTCGAGCAAATGTCTCGGTCTTTTCTTATCCGCAATACTGTTTCTTCTCTGCGGTTGCGGTGGGGGTTCGAACCCCACCCCTCAATATATTCAGCCGCCCTTTAATCTCACTTACACGACCAGCACAGCAGACTATATCAAAGGAACTCCAATCACGGCGAACAGCCCGACCAGCGCGGGCGGAGCGGCGGGGTCGTACAGTGTAAGCCCGGCCCTTCCGGCGGGCCTGACCCTGAGCACTAGTACTGGTGTCATCACGGGAACACCCACCGCCGTGACCGCGACAGCCAGCTATACAGTCACGGCTTCCAACTCGGCCGGCAGCACTACGGCTTCCCTGAGCATCACGGTGAATGATCAGGCGCCCTCGGGACTCAGCTACACGAACGGCACGGCGATCTATGCCATACGCGTGCCGATCACGCCGAACAGTCCCACCAGCACTGGCGGAGCGGTGACCATGTACAGTGTGATTCCGGCCCTTCCGGCGGGCCTAAGCCTGAGTCCCACCACCGGTATCATCAGCGGAACTCCCGCCACCGCCACCGCCACCGCCAGCTACACGGTAACGGCTTCCAACACGGGCGGCAGCACCACGGCAACGCTGACCATCACGGCGGCTAAAGTTGTGCCCACAGGACCAGCGATGGATTGTGCTAACATCGCCCAACTTGTTCTTCCTAATGCTCAGATCACCACAGCAGAATTAGTTAGTGGTAACTCCACTCCTTCCACTCTTTATCCCGGTGCGGGGCTTTTACCTGAGCACTGTCTGGTTCAAGGCATCGTGAATCCGCGCCTTGGAGTCCCGGCACCAGCTATGGATCAGTATGGCAACCTGACCCCAGCAACTGCATCGGATCCCAATTATGGCATTTCGTTTGAACTGAGGATGCCTACCACCACTTGGAACGGCGACTTCTTTTTCACAGGAGGCAGCGGGAATGACGGTGTGGTGGCAGAGGCTGTTGGCGCCACTCTCGGCGGGGGTACCGCTTTCCCGCCCGCTCTCTATCGCGGCTTCGCGGTTATAACTCAAAATTCGGGCCATACCTCCAATACGAGCGGACCCAACCAGAATGATGGGTTTGGATACGATCCTCAGGCCAGGAACGACTACGGCTATCAGCAGACGGGAACCATGACTCCCATAGCGAAGTCCATCCTGACGTCGTTCTACGGTATTAGCCCCGTCTACTCGTACTATCTTGGCTGTTCCAACGGAGGGAGGGAAGCCATGGTTGCCAGCCAGCGCTGGGGGGACATGTTCGACGGAATCGTCGCGGGGGACCCTGGCTACCGCCTTCCTCATGCCGCCATCGCTGAGGCCTGGGATACTCAACAATTTGCCCAGGCAGCCCTGGCCGTCGGAACTACCGGACCCACCTATGATATCAATGGGAACCCCAACCTTCCCCCCGCCGCAAGCCAGGCGGACTTGGCGCTTGTGGCGCAACTCGTGCTTCAGACGTGTGATTCGCTCGATGGACTAACCGATAAAATGATCTTTAATACCGCTGCCTGCAAGCAGGCATTTAACCCGGCCACGATCACCCAGCTTCAGTGCACGGCAGCGAAAACCCCGACCTGCCTGCTTCCTGCGCAGATCGCGGCAATTCAGAATGTCTTCGCGGGGCCCGTGGATTCCCAGATGAATGCACTCTACTCGGATTGGCCGTATGACGTGGGAATCAGCGACATTAAATGGTTGATGTGGCCGATTGGTTTCTACCCTTCTTTGTATCCTCTGTATCTTCCCATTGGATATCCGCAACCCGTGTATGCCCCCGTTACGTACCCGCAAACTCCTGCTGACAATATAACGCAGGGGGCTCAGTCAGCGATGTATCTCTTCTCAACGCCACCGAATCCTTCTCTGAATCTGTTCAATGTGACGATGGACGATCTGAATGGTGCAGTGAATGCCACCAATTCCACATTTACTCAATCTGCCGTAGCCTATATGGAGGCAACCTCGACGAACTTGGATACGTTTACAGCCCACAATGGTAAGATAATCTTTTTTCACGGCGAGAGCGATCCTGTGTTCTCGATGTATGACACCGTGAGTTATTATGGCCGCCTGTCATCCCAGTATGGGACAAATACGGGAAGCTTCGCCAGACTCTTCCTGATTCCCGGAATGAACCACTGCTCTGGCGGGAGTTATGCCCTCGACAGCTTTGATCCACTTGGTGCGATTGTTAGTTGGGTGGAAGCAGACACAGCCCCCGACTCCATGACTGCCGGCAATTCATTTAACAATCCTTCGAACCTTGTATCCGGGTCGGCTCTGCCCATAAGCAGGACCCGCCCTCTGTGTCCTTATCCGCAATATGCTCAGTACACAGGTACAGGTGATAGTGAAGTCGCCGCGAATTTCGTGTGTGTAGCACCAAACCCGGAGGATGTTTTGGCCCCCAAAGTCAAAACTATTTTTCATCGGCAATAAGTTAATGGCGGCGAAGTCCAGTTGTATGTGGTTGTGCTTTCCTCCCGTGGGGGAAGGGGGCGGCGCAGGCCCGGCGCCTCGCCATGATATGAAAAGGAGCTAATTATGCGGTCCATTCAATGGCTTGGTCTTCTTCTGGCAGCAGTAATTCTCCTTCTCTGCGGGTGCGGTGGCGGCCCCGCTCCAATCTATCTTCAGCCACCCTCGGCACTCAGCTACACTACTGCCACGGCGGTCTACACCCAGGGGATGGAGATCACGCCGAACAACCCCACCAGCGGTGGCGGGGCGGTAGCCGCATACAGTGTAAGTCCGTCCCTTCCGGCAGGCTTGGTGTTGAGCACCATAACGGGTGTTATCAGCGGAACCCCCACGGCCGCAGCCGCCATGGCCACCTTTACGGTAACGGCCTCCAACTCAGCCGGCAGCGCCACAGCGTCCCTGAGCATCACAGTGATGGTCGCGGCACCGGCGGGCTTGTCCTACACTACCGGTGCGGCGGTCTACACCGTGGGGACGACGGTCCCAGCTAACAGCCCCTCCAGCACTGGCGGAACGGTGGCCTCATACAGTGTGAGCCCGGCCCTACCGGCGGGCCTGAGCCTCAGCACCACAACGGGGATCCTCAGCGGGACCCCCACGGCCGTCACCGCCACGGCCGGCTACACAGTAACGGCCTCCAACTCTGCGGGCAACACCACCGCAACCCTGGCCATCACGGTAAACGCCGCTCCGCTAAGCGCCGACAACATCAACCTGATTTTCGTGGTAAGCCAGGATTTGGCTTACCAGGACCAGGCATTCGGGGACGTCAATCCCAGCACGGCAAACCTCACCAATAAGGGTTTACAGCGGTCGCTCCTTATGGCCCCGTTCCTGCAACAGGTCGTATTGGGGATGAACAATGTAACCGGCATCTACACGCTCGAGCCGATGACCCATCTGCAAACCCCAAGCAATTACCCCGATATGGCGGCACTGGAGACCATTCAGCAGTTCGCCCTTCTCAACCAGATTTCTCTGCCCGCTGGCACTGGCGGCCTGACCCAATTTATCGGCAACAGCTACCCCCTCAATGCCTCGTATGGGTTCGGGTTCGCGGGCATGGGTGAAATTGCTGCGCCGTTGCTATTCTGCTACTCCTGCCAGGGTCTCGATTTTAACGACCAGAACAACCCGAATGGCGACAACGAAAGCGTCATAAAGGGTATCATCGCGGAAGATGCCCCGGGCTTTTATGTCTTTTCGGCGCCTTGGGAGACCGCCAGCACCCTGTTGGCAAATATCAATCTGGACGAAGGTTATAATCTGACTGTTCCGGCAAGCTATCAGGGTCCGAATTATATCTACGCGATCTCGATTCCGCCGTCGGGAACCGCGAGCCTAGTTACTTACAACAGCAATCTGAACCCGCCTTCCACCTACCCAGTACTGCCCGCGCCGGGGGTGGTCAGCAGTCCATGCACTGCGCAGACAGCTTTCAGCATCCCCACGACCGGAAGCATTCCGCCGCCCTCGAAAGGATTCAACACCGACGAAATTGTCTATTTTATCCGGCACGCAGAGGCGCACCCGACTACCCTTTGGGATGACGGCAACATGGTCGCTGCGGGGCAATGGCGGGCGCTGGATCTTCCCAACGCACTGGCCGGCAAGATCAGCCCCACCCAGGTCTATTCGATCGACCCCGCTCAGGTGATCCCGTACGGATATTCGTACTTTCCGTATGTCAGGCCCTCACTGACCGTGGAACCCTATGTCATCGCCAATAACTTGCCTTTGAATCTGGTTGCGAACATTGAAATTTTCGCGCCAGATTCCCCCCAGCTAACGAGTGGTTTTTTCTTCAATTGCTGCGCATTCTCCGGTCAGACCGTGCTGCTGGCGTGGGAGCATGACCACTTCCCAGCGATTGTAGATGCGCTGCTCAAGAGCTACGGCAGCACCCAAACGGCGCCTGCTTGGCCGGGCGACGACTACGACACGATCTGGAGGGTGACGCTTGACTCTAATAGCAATCTGACGATTGACAACGCGCTCTGCGAAGGCATCAACTCCGCCAAGCTGCCGGCCACGGCTCCGCAATTTTAGCAACGGCCAAAAGGCGGATCATGAGCGGGTTCCAACGATGCTTTCTGCCGGGGTGGAGATGCGAGGGCAATCCACAGATTAAAAAAAACCGGCCTATTTCGAGCCAGGCCTCCGTTGATGGCAAAGGTTCTCTTCCGCAAGCCCCGATACTTGGGCCATCAAGAAATACGAGGAATCGATCTATGAACATGCACCATAGGATTTCCAGACCTTTAACTTTGATGATTCTTTCTCTTTCTCTGACGGCCGTATTCCTTCTTCTTTGCGGATGTGGAGGCGGCAGCAGTACCAGCGCTGTTGTTCAGCCGCCCGCCGCGCTCAGCTACACTACTGCCACAGCGGTCTACACCCAGGGGACGGCGATTACGGCGAACAACCCCACCAGCACCGGCGGAGCGGTGGCCTCGTACAGTGTGAGCCCGGCCCTTCCGGCGGGCCTGAGCCTGAACACCAGCACGGGTATTATTGATGGAACGCCTACGGCCGTAACATCCAAGTCCAGCTACACGGTAACGGCATCCAACTCGGCCGGCAGCACCACGGCGTCTCTGAGCATCACGGTGAATGTCGCGGCCCCGGCGGGCCTGTCCTACACTACCGGCACGGCGGTCTACACCGTAGGGACAGCGATCACGGAGGACAGCCCCACCAGCACCGGCGGAGCGGTGGCTTCATACGGCGTGAGCCCGGCCCTTCCGGCGGGCCTGAGCCTAAGCGCCAGCACGGGTATCATAAGCGGAACGCCCACCGCCGTCGCCGCCACGGCAAACTACACGGTAATGGCTTCCAACTCGACTGGCAGCACCACGGCGGCCCTGACCATCACGGTAAATCCGGCTCCCCTGAGCGCCGACAATATTAATCTGATCTTCGTGGTAAGCCAGGATTTGGCTTACCAAGCTTCCGGTGACGTCAATCCCATCACGACCAACCTCACCAGTCAAGGTTTACAGCGGTCGCTCCTCATGGCCCCGTTCCTTCAACAGGACGTATTGGGAATGAACAATGTAACCGGCATCTATGCACTCGAACCGATGACCCATACGCAAACCACCTCGGGAGGCAGTTACCCCGATATGGTAGCACTGGAGACCATTCAGCAGTTCGCCCTTCTCAACCAGATCACTCTCTCCAGTGACGCTGTGGGCGGGACCTTCTATACCGGCAACAACTACCCGATCAATGTATCGTACGCGTTGACATCCGTACCCAGCGGAGTGGCTACGCCGTCGCTCCCCTGCCCGGATTGTCAAGGTCTTGATTTCAGTGACCAAGAAGGGGCCAACGAAACCGTGGTAACCGGTATCGTCACGGCAAACGTCCCGGGCTTTTACGTCTTCTCGGCGCCTTGGGAGACCACCAGCCGTCTGTTGGCAAATATCAATGAGCTTGAAAGCTATAACCTGAATCTGCCGGCGAGCTATCAGGGTCCCAACAACATTTATGCGATCTCGATTGCGCCGTCTGGAAGCGCCGACCTGGTCACCTTTAACAGCAGTTTGAACCCTCCCTCCACCTACCCTGTGCTGCCCCCGCCCGCGTTGCTCAGCACAGCATGCACGCCGCCGACGCCGTCCAGCATCACCGTGACCGGCGGTATCGGTGGCGCCGTAATTCCTGCCGGAGCCAACACCAACGAAACCCTTTACATTGTTCGCCATGCAGAGGCGCATCCGCAGGGGTACTGGTCCGACAACAACTATGTTGGTGCAGGGCAGTGGCGCGCGCTGGATCTTCCGAACGCGCTGGGCGGAAAGATTAGCCCTAACCAAGTTTGGTCGGGAGATGTCTCTCAATTTAGCCAAGGCACGGTCACCACCTCGGGCGAAGACCAGTGGTCGGGTGTTGCCCCCGCTTTGACTGTCGAACCATACGCAATCGCCAATAACCTGCCCTATCATCTAGTATCGGGCTTCGAGTTGTCCGATCCGAACGCGGCCCAGCTAACCAGCAATTTTTTCTTCATCGGCGGCGCATTCTCCAATCAGAAAGTGCTGCTGGGGTGGTCGTACGTTCAAATCGATCAGACAGTGAATGCACTGTTCTCAAGCTATTTCCCGCATGGGGGCGGCCCAACGGCGCCGACTTGGTCGCCGACTGACTACGATACCGTCTGGACGCTGACGCTCGACGCCAATAGCAACCTGACAGTTGACTACTCGCAATGTGAAGGAATCAACTCCGCCACACTGCCGGCTACGGCCCCTCAGTTTTAGTAACGGCGAAAAGGCGGATCATGAACGGGTTTCAGCGATGGTTTCAGCCGGGGTGGAAATGCGAGGGCAAGCCAAAGATTGAAAAAAGCAGGCCGAATTCGAGCCAGGCCTACGTTGATGGCAATCTTTCTTTTAGGCAAGCCCCGATACTTCGGCCCTCAAGAAATATCAGGAATCAATCTATGAACATGCACCACAGAAATTACAGACCTTTCACTTTGCTGATTGTATCTCTTTTTCTGACGGCCGTGATCCTTCTTCTTTGCGGATGTGGTGGCGGTCCCGGTCCCGTCTCCGTTCAGCCGCCCTCAACGCTCAGCTACACGACTGGCACGGCGGACTACACCAAAGGGACAGCGATTACGGCGAACAGCCCCGCCAGCACTGGCGGAGCGGTGAGCGCGTACACTGTCAGCCCGGCCCTTCCGGCGGGTCTGACTCTGAGCGCCAGCACGGGTGTCATCACAGGAACTCCCACGGCCGTGACCGCCACGGCCAGCTACACGGTAAATGCTTCCAACTCGGCAGGTAGCACCACCGCGTCCCTGAGCATCACTGTGAACGATCAGCCGCCCTCGGCACTCAGCTACACGAAGGGCACGGCGGTCTATGCCATACGGGCGCCGATCACGCCGAACAGCCCCACCAGCACCGGCGGAGCGGTGACCATGTACAGTGTGAATCCGGCCCTTCCGGCGGGCCTGGGCCTGAGCCCCAGCACCGGTATCATTAGCGGAATCCCCGCGACCGCCACCGCCACCGCTAGTTACGTGGTTACCGCTTCCAATTCGGGCGGCAGCACCACGGCGACACTGACCATCACCGCGGCAAAAGTTGTGCCCACAGGACCAGCGATGGATTGTGCCAACATTGCCCAACTTGTTCTTCCCAATACTCAGATCACCAGGGCAGAACTGGTTAGCGCCAACTCTACTCCTTATCCAAGCCCTTACCAAAGTTGGGGGAATCTACCTGAACACTGCCTGGTTCAGGGAATTGTGAATCCCCGTATGGGAGTCCCTGCGCCGGCAATGGACGGGTATGGCAATCTGACACCGGCAATGGCGTCAGATCCAAATTATGGCATTTCATTTGAACTCAGAATGCCTACCACGACTTGGAATGGCGATTTCTTTTTCACGGGCGGCAGCGGGCTTGACGGCGTGGTAGGAGAGGCAGTGGGCGCCACCCTTGGCGGGGGTACGGCCTTCCCGCCAGCTCTCTATCGCGGGTTCGCTGTTATCACCCAGAACTCAGGCCATACCTCCGATCAGAATACCGGATTTGGATATGATCCGCAGGCGAGGTCCGACTACGGCTATCAGCAGATAGGGACCCTGGCTCCAGTGGCAAAATCCATCTTGATGTCGTTTTACGGCATCAGCCCCGTCTATTCGTACTATCTCGGTTGTTCCAATGGAGGGCGGGAAGCAATGACATCCAGTCAGCGCTGGGGTGACATGTTCGATGGAATCGTCGCTGGGGACCCCGGCTTCCGGGTTCCTCATACTGCCATTGCCGAAGCTTGGGATACCCAGCAATTTGCTCAAGCCGCCCTGGCTGTCGGAACCACCGGACCCACCTATGATATCAATGGGAATCCTAACCTCTCCCCGGCCGCAAGCCAGTCGGACCTGGCGCTCGTTGGGCAATTCGTGCTTCAGGCGTGTGATACACTCGATGGACTACAGGATAAGATGATTTTCAACACCGCCGCCTGCAAGCAAGCATTTAACCCGGCCACGCTTAGCCAGCTTCAGTGTTCGGGAGCGAAAACCGCGACCTGCTTGCTTCCTGCGCAGATTGCGGCAATTCAGAATGTGTTCGCGGGGCCCGTGGATTCTCAGGGGAATGCGCTCTACTCGAATTTGTCGTACGATGTGGGGATCAGCGATCCTAAATGGATAATGTGGACGCTTGGCGTTAACCCCCCCACTGCCTATATCCCCGTTGGGTATCCGCAGCCTGTGTATGTTGCTTTTCCCTATCCGCCAACTCCCGCCGCGAACATAACTCTGGGCACCCAGTTGGCCATGTATCTGCTGTCATCTCCGCCGAATGCTTCTCTGAATGTGTTCACGGAGTCGATGGACGATCTTAATAACAACCTGAACGCCACAAATTCAACGTTTACACAGTCTGCCGTGTCCTATCTGGAAGCAACGTCGACGAATCTGGATACCTTCACGGGCCGCGGCGGAAAGATCATCTTCTTCCACGGGGAGAGCGATCCTGTGTTCTCGATGTATGACACGGTGAATTACTACGAGAACCTGTCGTCCAAGTACGGGACAGCCACGGGAAGTTTCGCCAGGCTCTTTTTGGTTCCCGGAATGAACCACTGCTCGGGCGGGAGTTATGCGCTCGATAGCTTTGATTCTCTTACTGAGATTGTAAATTGGGTGGAACAGGGCACGGCCCCCGACTCCATGACTGCCGGCAATTCATTTAATCAGACGTCGAACCCCCTTTCCGGAAGCGCGCTGCCACCAGGCAGGACCCGCCCTCTGTGTCCTTATCCGCAATATGCTCAGTACGCGGGTACAGGAGACAGTGAAAATGCTGCGAATTTCACGTGTGTAGCACCTAACCCGGAGGACGAGGTGGCCCCCAAAGTCAAGGTCACTCGTCGGCGGCGGTATGTTAATGTGGGCGAAGTCTGATTGTCTCTGTGCCATGTCATGGCGCCAGTGACAATTGAAAAGGAGCTTTCTATGCGATCTATCAAATGTCTCGGTCTTTTCTTATCCGCAATACTGTTTCTTCTCTGCGGTTGCGGTGGGGGTTCGAATCCCACCCCTCAATATATTCAGCCGCCCTCTAATCTCACTTACACAACCAGCACAGCAGACTATATCAAAGGAACTCCAATCACGGCGAACAGCCCGACCAGCACGGGCGGAGCGGTGGCGTCGTACAGTCTAAGCCCGGCCCTTCCGGCGGGCCTGACCCTGAACACCGGTACGGGTGTCATCACGGGAACACCCACCGCCGTGACCGCGACAGCCAGCTATACGGTAACGGCTTCCAACTCGGCCGGCAGCACCACGGCTTCCCTGAGCATCACGGTGAATGATGCCGCCCCGGCGGGTCTGGCCTACACTACGGGCGCGGCGGTCTACACTGTGGGGACGCCGATCGCGGCGAATGCCCCCACCAGCACCGGCGGAGCGGTAACCGCCTACGGCGTGAGTCCGGCCCTACCTGCGGGCCTTAGCATCGACGAGGACACAGGCATCATAACCGGGACCCCCACGGCCACAACCGCCAAGGCCAACTACACCGTGATGGCATCCAACTTGACCGGCAATGCCACCGCGACTCTCAGCATCACCGTAAATGCTGCGGCTGCGGGCGTACAGTTCATTCCCAACATGGACCAATGGATCACGCCGCTGGCACCCTCGGGCGCCCAGTTCCAACCCCTCACCACCCCTTGGCTGGTCAACGGCAATCCCTGGCTGGCGGGACAAGCAGTCTCGAGCGTTGTGAAGGGGAACCTCCTATTGGTTCTGACCAGCGGATTTAATCGCATTTTCTACGCTGGCTCCCTCGGCGCCATGGCCTTCGGACCCGAGCCGCCCGTCGTGGAACTAGCACCCGATCAGTCCGTGGCCGCCGGCGGTCTCCCAGCCAACTCACCCTCGAGTGAGTACGTCTTCATTTACGACATCTCGACCGGTGCGCCCGTTTATCTACAAAATGTGATGATCCCAAATTCCTACAACGGCTTAGCTTTCGACCCGACCCAAAGTGCTTTCTACGCTTCCAGCGGCATGGGGGATTTCCCTTTTGGCAGCAGCGGTTTCCTCAACTCCAGTAATCCCCAGCATGACAACGTTCACGTCTTCACTGTGGGGGCCGACCAAAAGACATGGGTGCCGGCGCAGCAACCTGAACTGCTCCTGAATCACGCGGCGGGTGTTGGCCTCATGGTGGCCCCCTCCGAACCGACACCTTCAGTAAACAGCATCGTTTTCGTGCAGCCATGCGCCGCCGGCCTGGCCGTATCGAGTGATGGCCAGAAACTGGTGGTGGCGAATTATTACAATGACTCGATAACGGTGTTCGAAGGAGGCTTGGGTAATTGGGAGCCGCTGAGCACCCTGAACGCCTCGGGGTATCAACCAGGGGAACTCGACCTGCGCCCGGGCAAGGCCGCCAGCTCGCCGCTGCCGGGCACTCCGGGAGGTGAATATCCCTTTTGGGCCGTTATCGCCCAACCCACACTGCCGGCGGGCAGCACGACCACCACTTGGGCTTATGTCTCCAGCCTTCGCGACCGCGAGATTGACGTGGTGAATCTGGACGGAGGGACGCCGGCCGTCATTGCCCGGATCCCCGTGAAAGGTCAACCGAATAAGATGACCATCAATGTGGCCCAGACGCGCCTGTACGTTGCCGAAGACGAGTCGGATACGGTGGACGTCATCGACACGAACCCAGGCGACAAAGCCAAGTGGAACACCGTGCTGGAGACTGTCCCCGTCATCGCTCCCCCCTCTGTCGTTTCATCCATCCCTGCCTTGCAGCAGAAATTGACCGGCGCCAACACCAACAGCGTAACGCTCACCCCCGATGGGACCCAGCTTTGGGTGACGAATGGCAACCTGAATAGCGTTGCCGTCGTGGCGTTGACCGGAACGGATCAGAACGACCAGGTGGTGGGTCTCATTCCCACCGGCTGGTACCCAAATTCCGTGAGCTTTAGCCCTGACGGCAAATGGGCGTACGTGGTGAATGGGAAATCGCCGACGGGCGCGAATCCCAGTTGGTGCTATGGCTACGGTCCGGCAAACTACCCAAATTGCATTACCATGAATGAGTGGAATCCACAGACGACCAAAGCCGGATTGCAAAGCTTTCCCACTGCCAACATCGCGGCGCAGCTCCCGGCGCTGACGGCGCAGGTGCTCACCAACGATCGGTTCTCCGCCACCGAGAGTGCGAGCGACGCCACTGTCATGGCCGCCGTGCGCCAGGGAATCCATCACGTGATCTTCATCATTAAGGAAAATCGCACCTACGATCAGGTTCTGGGCGATCTGCCGGTAGGCAATGGCGACACCAGTTTGGTTCAGTGGGGAAAGGCTATCACGCCAAATCAGCACAATCTGGCACTCGACTTCGTCACGCTCGACAATTTCCTGGCCAGCAGCGAAGTCAGCAATGACGGATGGCCGTGGACCACTTCCGCCCGTGCCCCTGATGTGATCGAACGCCAATATCCGTTGGCTTACGCGGCGCGAGGCCTCAGCCTGGATAGCGAGGGTGTGAATCGCAATGTGAACGTGGCGATTCCTACCTTGGCCCAGCGCGTGGCCGCCGACCCCCGCACCCCCGACGATCCGGACGTGCTGGCGGGCCAGACTAACGTGGCTGCGCCGGACGGTCCGAATGACGAAGTCAATACCGGCTATTTGTGGGACTCCGCCCTGCGGTCAGGCCTCACCGTCCGCAACTACGGTTTCTTTGTCGACACGACCTGCTACAACGAGCCGACCTGCGCCATTCCCCTCGCGCACGACCCGGCGGCAACCGGCACCGTCGTAGCGACCCCTGCGAGTGTTTCCCTCTTTCCCTACACCGATCCGTACTTCCGCGGTTTCGACAACAACTTTCCGGATTATTACCGTTACACGGAGTGGGAGCGGGAGTTCAACGCCAATTACGCCAAAGGTGGACTCCCTTCGTTGAGCCTCGTTCGCCTTATGCACGATCACACCGGAAACTTCGGTACCGCAATTGATCTTGTAAATACTCCGGAAACTCAGCAAGCCGATAACGACTACGCGGTCGGCCTGCTGGTCCAGAAGATTGCGAACAGCATTTACGCCAACGACACCCTGATCTTTGTCATTGAAGACGACGCCCAAGACGGCGGCGACCACGTGGATTCGCACCGTACCATTGCCTTCGTAGCGGGTGCTTTCGTGAAGCAACAAACGGTGGTGTCCACACCCTACAACACTGTCAACTTCGTGCGTACGATCGAAGAGGTGCTGGGCCTGCCTCCCTTGAACCTCAATGATGCACTCGCTAAGCCCATGGCCGACATCTTCAACACCACCCCCTCCAACTGGAGCTTCACCGCCACGCCCTCGGCCTACCTCTACAACACCAGCCTGCCGCTGCCTCCCAAAACGGCCGGACTGGTGGTGCCCAGGTTGAAGCACGACGCGAAGTATTGGGCACGGGTCACAAAAGGAATGGACTTCTCGGACGCCGATCGCATCGACTTTACAGTCTACAACCGCATCCTCTGGAAGGGAATGATGGGCAACAAGCCTTATCCTGCCGGGGCGGCGGGATCGGAAGTCAAGCAGAACCGGGCGGAGACCCGGGAAAGCGGCCCGCTATCGCCCCAGCGAAAAACGGCGCACGCCCCAAACCTGGACAAGGACTGAGCAAGATGGCACGCTCAGGCCCCTCCTGAACGTGGTTCTTTTCATACCCGAAGCCCCTGCGGCAACCGCGCGCCAGCTTGCCCTTAAGCGTGGCGCGCGGCGCGGTTTACAACCCCGTGCTCCTTCCGTCGAGCAAATTCGAAGCCCCACACAGTGGGTGGCCCATCGGGAACCGCGTAAGGTTTACGAATCCACTTGGCTGTGTAGCGAAACCGTAGATGTGGTTTGTGCTGTAATCTTTGAGGGTCTGGTCCGGGGGCGGCCCATTCGAAATGTACAAGGGAAGGCTTCGCCTTTCCGAGGGTTCTGGTCACACGCCTTCGATTCTGGAAGGATGAAGGGCGGTCTCCAGAGCTTTTGCGAAGAATTAATTGAAGCGCTACCCCGCGCGTTCCACGGTTTTCAATAAAGCGTGGGATTGGCTATTATCCACCGCGACGCCGTCACGGAAGCTTATCAAGCGGCCGGAATTTGCCGGGACCTTATCTCCCGGCACGATGATTCCAACAAGATTCAGGGGATCGGCTGCCGAGACCGTGATGATCTCACCGGTAGCGGGACGCCCGCGCATGGCCCTTACGGAATCCACCGCAACCGGCAATGCGAATTGTTCCCCCAGAAAACCGTTCACGAACCTGCCTCCGCGCACTTCACCGCGCGCCTCGAGTCTCCGCAACTCCATTAAGATTTGTCGCCAGCGGGGCAAAATCGACTCACGTGTCAGGACCTCGCGGAAGACGATACCGTATCGTTTCAGAAGCATCCAGCAGGTTGACTCGATCGCCGTGTCACGGTTTTCCGGCTCGCTTGGAAAGAGCAATGACCAGCGTCCCGCGCTGTCGCGTGGCCGGGCGCCGCGCCCGCTGCCCTGCCCGGCGCGCCGCCGCGGGTCGATGAGGGCCCGCAGATTGTCGAATCCGTCCGCCGTGATCACGCCCGCCGCAACCAGTTCCCAGAGCGCCCCCTCGACTTCCGCTTTCAATTTGCGAGTCCCACGCACGATGTCGGCAAAAAAAGACGCACCGCGCAACTTGAGAAAATCCAGGACGTCTTTGGAAACTGGGCTCAAGCCCTTCATGTTTTGCCCGGAGATCCCACCCTGGCGAGAAAGCATCCAGTCCGCGTCATCGCGCGCAAAAAACGTGATCGGCGCAACGCTGGTGGGCACCACGCGATGCCCGCCCTCCCTCGCATCGCGCAGCATCGCCGGATGAGGAGACAAGCGCCCCCAGCCAAGCGATCCCGTGAGGCATAGCCGGTCAAGGACGTCGGGATCGTAGTTGGCCACGCGGCCCGCCAGAATCTCCCGCTCCCAGGCGTTGGCGGGCGCTTCATACCCCTGAAGCTGGCGCAGGACTTCGAAGGTCCCGCGCTCGCCGGGAAGCTGCGTGCCCGGCGCCACGTGCTGCCAGTGGAGCAACCAATCCATGAATTGCGCCGCACTGACCGGTTCAATCTCTTTGCGTAGGGCTCCCAGCGTCAAACGGTGGATCCTGGCAAGCAGCCGGCGGTCGCACCATTCCACTACGTCCGAGGCAACTTCTGAGAATCGTCCCCGCAAGACCGTGCCGCTCGCTTCGAGTCGCAGTAGAGTTTGCTCCATTTCGTCCGCGGGAATGACCAATAGCCGGGAAAGAGAGCCGGCGCGGACAGGACCGGAGTGCTCGAGCCAGCCGTTCACGAGCGCCCGCATGGCATCTTCTTTTTCGGGGGCGCCGCCCTCAAGAACCGCGAGCGGGGTTGTGAACTGTGCATCCGGGAAAATCTGCTCGAATGATTTTGCCTTCTCGGCCGTCACCCAGTACGAGCGGTCTGCAACGTCGGCTCGCCCCACGCGCCGCTGCGCCAGGAGCTCGTCGAAGAATTTCTTCCACGTCACTAAAGACGCGCGAAGGGAATTTTGGAGGTAGGCGAAATCCGCGGAGTGCGCATCCGCAAGGTTCGCGAATGTCAGATCACCGACTCCAGGGAAATCGAGATCCGGCATGGCGACAAGGCTTTCCAAGGCGTCGTGCAACTCCTCGGCGTCGCGAACATCCGGCCAGACCTCCGCACGCACTTCAGCAATGGCCGAGGGGTCAAGCCTCCCGATGTCGGAAACGACGGTATCGGGCAAAGCGCGGCGCATCTCGACCGCTCGCGCGCGCCGCTCCTCGAGGGGAGCGTCATCGAGATACGCGTACGGGTTCGCATTCAAAATTTCGTGCGCGAACTGCGACGGCATGGGAGTGTCCACGCTGACGCACCGGATGCTGCCATCCAGAATTTGCGCGAGCACGCGCTTGAGCCCCTCCAGGTCCATCGCCTCCGTCAGCGCATCCTTCATCACCTCGCGCACCAGGGGATGATTCGGAATCCGCACCTCGCCCTCGAGATTCTCCGGGCATGCTGCGGCATCGGGAAAGACGGATGCTAGCAAGTCATCAGCGCGCATGCGTTGAATCTGCGGCGGAACTTTCCTCCCACCCTCGAAACGGGATAAGACCAGGGCTCGCGATGCGTCCCATCGCCAGCGAGCGGCGAAGACGGGCGAGGCCAGCACCGCTTGTTCGAGCACCTGCTCGACCGATGCCGGGTGCAGAAATCGGAAGACGTCCGCAAGTGGAAAACTGTGCTGCTCCGCGAGCGATATGTTGATGCCATCGTCCGTCGCTGCCGCCTGCAATTCCAAGTTGAACGAGCGGCAAAATCGCTTGCGCAGCGCGAGTCCCCAGGCTTTGTTGATGCGGCCGCCAAAGGGCGCGTGGATCACCAGTTGCATCCCGCCACTTTCGTCGAAGAAGCGTTCGGCGATGACCGTTGTCTGCGTCGGGACCGCGCCCAGAATCGCGCGCCCCGCCACGATGTGTTCCACCACCTGCTCGGCGCCCGCGTCATCAAGACCGCAGTCCCACTTGAGCCAGGCCACCGCGGCGTCAGGATCGCCCGAATCCAGCCGCGACGTGCCGGGTCCCAGCCGCGGCGTGAGCTCGCTGATTTTCTGGCGTAGGTCAGCAACTTGCTGCGAAAGCTCGGGTGTGCGCGCCGGAGCCTCCCCGCGCCAGAAAGGCACGTTGGGGGGAGCCCCGTGGGCGTCTTCCACAAGAACACGTCCTGCCTGAATCCGGCGAATTCTCCAGGATGTATTGCCGAGCAGCATGATGTCGCCGCGAAGGCTCTCGACCGCGAAGTCTTCGTCAACCGTGCCGACGGTATTGCCCTCGGGTTCTGCCACCACCGTGTAGAGCGCATTATCCGGAATGGCTCCGCCGTTGGTGATGGCGACGAGGCGGCTCCCGCGCCTTCCCAGCAGGCGCCGGTTTACTCTGTCGCGGTGAAGGTGCGCGCCACGCCGTCCGCGACGGGCGTTGATTCCCTCCGTGAGCATTTCCACAATTTCATCGAAGTCAGTGCGAGAGAGGTTGCGATAGGGATAAGCTCGCCGCAGCAGCGTGAAGAGATCATCTTCCTTCCACTCCTCCGCCGCGCACATCGCCACCAATTGCTGCGCCAGGATGTCGAGCGGCGCGTCGGGAATCTCCAGGCGGTCCAGATCGCCATGTCGCATGCCTCGCACCAGAGCGGCGCACTCCACCAATTCATCGCGAGTCGTGGCAAAGATGCGGCCCTTGGGAATGGCGCCGTGCCAGTGGCCGGCGCGTCCGATCCGCTGCCAGGCAACCGAGATCGAACGCGTCGATCCGATCTGGCAAACAAGTTCCACTGCCCCGATGTCGATTCCAAGTTCCAGCGAAGCCGTGGCGACCAGTACCTGGATTTCCCCCGCCTTCAGCCGCCTTTCAGCATCGAGCCGCAATTTCCGTGCAAGGCTTCCGTGATGGGTGGCCACAGCGTCGTGGGCCAGCCGTTCAGCCAGATGGTGGGCCACACGTTCTGCCAGGCGGCGAGTATTGACGAAGACAAGCGTTGATCGATGCTCGCGCGCGAGCGCCGCGATTCGGTCGTAGATTTCATCCCACAACTCATGGGAGGCAACGGGCCCGAGGTCACTTGCGGGAACTTCGACAGCAAGGTCCACCTCGCGCTGGTGGCCAATTTGCACGATGGCGGGATCCGGCCGACCATTTCCGGTGAGAAAGTGCGCGACCAACTCAATCGGCTTCTGCGTGGCCGAAAGGCCGATGCGAAGCGGAGGCCGCATCGTGAGGGCCTCCAAACGCTCGAGTGAAATGGCCAGATGCGCGCCGCGTTTGTCGTCCGCGACCGCGTGAATTTCGTCAACGATGACCGTCTCGACGGATTTTAAGATTTGGCGGCTCTTCTCTGCCGTGAGCAAAATGTAAAGCGATTCCGGAGTCGTGACCAGGATATGTGGCGGGCGCTTCAGCATCGCGCGGCGATCGTGCATCAGCGTGTCGCCGGTCCGCACGGCCGTTCGAATTTCCGGCAGAGCGAGCCCGCGCGCCTCCGCCAGCTTCAGGATTTGTGCGAGCGGAATCTCGAGGTTCTTTTGTATGTCGTTTCCCAGCGCTTTCAAAGGAGAGACGTAAAGCACTTGGGTCTCGTCACGGAGTTCCCCCGCAAGCGCATTTTTTACCAGGCGATCGATGCAAACCAGGAAGGCCGCCAGAGTTTTCCCCGAACCCGTCGGCGCGGAAATCAGCATGGTTCTTCCCGCCAGGATGTGCGGCCAGCCCTGCTCTTGCGGCTCAGTCGGTTGGCCAAGCCTGCCGAGGAACCACTCGCGAACGATGGGGTGTGCCCAATCGAGAGCGGAGGACGTAGTTGAACTTGAAGGCGTGCCATTCATCGAAGAACCGAAAACCTTGTCGGGCCCCGAACCGATCAAGGTGTAGAAGTCAAACGGGAAGGCATTAGAATACCTCAAACGTGTTGAGGAATCATCCTCCGTGCTGGGCGCCTAACAAACATCATTGTGTTGCCCAAATCATCTTCCAAGCGCTTTTTGCCACTCTCTACCTCAATGATCAGTTGTTGCGGCTTACACTCGAGAAGATTCGAGTGAGAGAAGCAAGATCATTGACGAAATACTGGGAGTTGAAGAACAGATCGAATCAAAGCTCCGTATGCTTCGCCGTAACCTGGAAGCATGATGCGTAATGACTGAAGAAGGTCGACCTTGCTGAGCTTTGCGAAATCGTGAAGGGGTCCGCTCCAATCCAAAAAACAGCCGCCGGTCCATATCCTCTGGTAATCTCGCCCTGGATCGCCAACTAAAAGCAGTCCTCCTATTGGCAAGAAAAAGCCGCCGACCTACAAACCAGGTCCGCGCTACACTGGCCTTCCGCAGCGACATTTTGTAGCCTCTAACACTGGTAGATTTCTCTTGACTTTGTTAGTACATGATGATACAATAACCCTGTGTTACTGTGGGATGCAGTCATGTCCGCGCGCAAGTCTCCCCCCTTCCCAAAGCCGGTCCCACCAAGCTACGAAGTCAGCAGGGAAGAATTCCGGTGTCAAGATTGGAGGGACGGGAATCCGGGGCTCATGCGGAGGATGAAAGATTCCAGTCGGCGGAGGGTATTCGATTGTCGATTGTCGATTTGGGAAGTGCCCCCCATTTTGGCGGGTTACGAAGGTGCTAATCAAGGTCCGAAACCGGGGACTGACCCAAGAAGATGTTAAAAATGAAGGAACCTCCGGGGATGTGTATGAAAACAAAGGGAAGCATGGCAAAATGTCCATCAAAAAACACTCTCTTTTCACGAAAATACACCAATCTCACGCTAATCGACACCAATCGGTCGGGTTTGTTGGCAGAGAGTGCAGGGTCACACGATAAATCGGGGCGAAGTGGGCCCATTAGAGATTGCACGGAGTGGCTGCGAAAGGGCTAGAGGTGGCACGGGCATCCTGCCCATTTGAAGCCATGGCTAGGATGGACATGCCACGAAGGTCGGCAGATGCTAAACAAACATCGGCACCAAGAAAATGCCGCAGCTTTCCATTATGTACTTGAAACTAAATGGGGTTAGCGTTTTATGGCGAGAGCCTCGCAAAAACCAATGCCGCTGAAATTACAAGACTTACCTTAATCTGGGTGGCAAGGTGGCAAGAAACGCGGGGGGAAAAAATGAAGGAAGCCTCCATTATGTTGTTGGAAAAAAATATAGAAAAAATGACCGAATTCGGCCCTTCCATTATGTTGATGAAAATAAAAGACCTATAGGCTGATTTCCATTATATTGATGAAAAGAAATAGAGTTAGTAGAGAACAGTGGCGAAGAGCGGAGTCTGGAGTCTGGAGTCCGGAGTCCGGGATCCGAAGTCATTAAAGGACAGAGGCAAGTGACGAGTGGTGAGTGACGAGAAACTGAGCCCGGAACTCCGGGTCTGGGCCCCGAATTCGTCAGGGGCCGTGACGAGAGTCGAGTGACCAGCACCGGCAAAACCCAAGCGGACGACCCAAGCGGGCAAAGGATGGGGGAGCCAACGGCCTGCCCCCCGGGTGACGCACGACCCCACATCGGTTATCGGCGGTGCCAGGTGACAAAATGAATCAATCTACGTCGCCGAATTCTCATCCCGGCCATCTCGACCCACTACAAGCTTGCGAACGAACGTCCACCCCTGGGGGAGTATTTCGTCAATGTTTGGTCCAAGGGCACTGCCGCAGGAGGGGCGGCGACGATGCCGTCGATCAGAATCTCACGGGCGGCAATTCTGCGCCCATAAAGGTCCCGGTTATCGTCCCGATCCTGCTTAAGCACCGCGCCATCGAGCGACATGCCGGCAAACAAACCTCGCGTCCGCGAGTAGCTGAGAATCTCGGCGTGGAGCTGAGCGTCCGTTGCCCCTTCCGCGGTACGGCCCACAGGCCCGGCGGTTACGGAAAGATCCCCGCCCAGCTTGACGCTGTCCTGAACGAGGGTTCGAGCGCCCGCCTCATTCCTCACGATGAAGACCACATCGGTAGCTTCACCACCGATTTGAAATCCAATGCTTCCGGCGCCCAAGGTGAACATCGAAGGCGCCCCCCACGGGCCGTTTCCATGCTCGCGGCACACCAGCACCCCTCGTCCATAAGTTCCCCCCACCAGGAATGCACCCTTGATCTCGGAAGGAACGATGCCCACACACACAGCTTTTTCGAACAAATCATGCGGTATGCCCCGGTCGGGGGTCGCCATAATCTCATTGAGGACGTTGGTGGCCTTCTCCAATTGGGTTTCCCCGGCGAAGGCCGCCAGGGAGAATGTCAGAATCAGAAAAGCCGCAGTCATAAGCTTTTTCATGGGTCACTCCTCTATTTGGATTTGACATCGCCGATCGGCCCGTCCCACTTTGATGACCGCCTGGTAGGCAGCCCAACAACACCCCGGGATACTTGCAGGTCGGCTTCCGACTTCGCAAGAATTCGACTAACCGTATCCGATTCAATACCATACGGCCGACCGGAGGAAGCCAAGCGGCGGAACAGGGTTGGTAAGAATTTCCAGGCCCTAGAACAAATGACCGCATCCTTCAATAGTGGGCCGGGCAGCGATGGATCTACCCGCTTTTTGCATGGGATTCGGTATTTTTTACGGCATTTCGTCCTGCCTTTCCCTAGTTTTCGGGCCAAGTTCGCTCTAATCTATTGAAAACACAGTGAATTCCTCAAGTTTCCACCACTTCATTTTAGGCATCCCAATTGCCCACTCAATAAGATGGCGGGAGGCAGCAAATCCCCATTGCCGAAGATCGACAATCAGACCTCAGGGTATCCCGCCATTACCGATTCGGCACGTGGATACAACAACGAGGAACAGGCCACAGACTCCTTATGCAAGTAACCCAGGCAAGTGACCCATTTCTGAGTGCTTGGCGGCAACGCTTTAAGGCATTGCGGAATATTCCCCCGGCTCTCAAGATTGTTTGGGAGGCGGGACCGCAAGTGGTAGGTTCTGGTATCGCATTTCGAATCGTAGCCGCCCTCATTCCGCTTGCAGTGCTCGCCGTCTCACGACGAATCATTGATTCCATTGTTGCGGTCATAAAGACCCATTCCCATATCTCCACGGCTTTTTGGTGGCTCGTCGCTCTGGAATTTGGTCTGGCTTTCCTCGGAACCATCCTGGCGCGACTTTGTGATTACTGCGACGGCCTTCTGGCGGACCGGTTTACGCGCCACGTCAGCGTCCGCGTGATGGAGCACGCCTCGCGCCTTGATCTTTCCTCGTACGAAGACCCGGAGTTCTACAACAAGCTGGAGCGCGCCCGGCACCAAGCCACCGACAGGATCGGGATGGTTCAGGCCTTTGGCCAACTGCTCCAGGGAGCCATTACGGCGATTACCCTTTCGGTCAGCATTCTGGCATTTTCTCCCTGGCTGCTGCTGCTTCTCATCGCGGGGGTTATCCCCGCTTTCCTTGGCGAGAGCCATTTCGCGTTCCTCGGATATGCGCTGAATATGCGGCTCACCCCGACTCGTCGGCAACTGGATTACCTGCGCGACCTTGGAGCCAGTAAGGAGAGTGCCAAGGAGTTGAAGCTGTTCGGGCTTAGTGGGTACTTCAGCCGCAGGTACGCTCAGCTTGCGGACAGTGTCTACGGGGAAAATGTTTCGCTCCTGAAGCGCCGCCTGCGGGCGAGTTCCCTGTTCGCGCTGCTGAGTACATCCGCCTATTACGGCGCCTTTGCTTTTGTAATCTACCAAACCATTTCCGGTAGACTGTCCGTGGGAACCATGGTCTTCCTCGCCGGCGCTTTAAGTGGTGCGAGCACCAATATTCAGCAGATCTTCTCAATTTTTTCGAGCATCGCTGATCAGGCGCTCTTCCTTACCGATCTGCTGGACTTCTTCGCAGTCGAGCCGAAAGTGAAATCCAAGCCTCGGGCCCTTCCTGCGCCCCGGCCCATCCGGCAGGGTTTTGAGTTCGAAAACGTATCGTTCACTTACCCTGGAACTTCCCGTTTAGTCCTGGACGGGCTAAGTTTTCGGCTGCAACCGGGCGAGCGAGTAGCGCTGGTGGGAGAAAACGGTCAGGGTAAGACGACCCTGGTCAAGCTGATTACTCGTCTTTACGATCCCGCCGCCGGCCGGATTCTGCTCGATGGGATTGACCTCCGAGAGTACGACCTGGAGGACTTACACCGCGAAATTGGGGTCATTTTCCAGGATTTCATGCGCTATGAAATGACGTCCAGACAAAACATTTCCATGGGGAAGATCGACGACCGCGGCAACTTTGCCGGCATCGCCGCGGCAGCCCAAAAGAGCATGGCGGCCCAGGTCATCGCGAGGCTTCCCCTTGGTTACGGGCAGATGCTTGGACGGCGCTTTGAAGGCGGCGTCGATCTTTCGGGTGGAGAGTGGCAGAAGATCGCCCTGGCCAGGGCCTATCTGCGAGATTCGCAACTGTTGATCCTCGACGAACCCACCGCCTCGCTGGATGCCCGGTCCGAGCGAGAGGTCTTCCAAAGATTCTCGGAGCTGACAAATGGCAAAATGGCGCTGCTGATCTCCCATCGCTTTTCCACCGTTCGTATGGCGGATCGAATCCTGGTTCTTGAAGACGGCAAGATTGCTGAAGACGGGTGCCACGACGAACTCATCAACCACGGTCAGCGCTACTCAAAGATGTTTGAACTCCAGGCCGCCAGTTATCGTTAGCCTCGAGAGGCTTGCATCTAATCATGGCGAGTCCAGTCGAAAAACCGCGTGATTCTGTTAGGCGGTCGGGGGGTGACGGCATCATCACCCCGCCCCCTTCCGCCCGTCCCGTGTCCGAACAACAAATGCCGCCGGAAATTCGGATTCAGGGGCTCATCGCCCAGGGAATTCGCGATGCTGAGGGTTGGCGGTACGTAGATGGCAAGAAGTCAGTGGCGGCTTTTGTAAGCCGATGCCGAAGCGTTAGAAGGCGGATTCGAATTGTCTCGCGCACCCTCAATGAACGTAAGGCCAGAGGCGACACTCTTCCCGCAGGTGAATCCTGGCTGCTAGAGAACGCCCGATTGCTGCAAACTCTCAGCCAGGAGGTCTTCGATGCATCGAAGTCCAGGCGCGGCCTCACCGTCCGGGGAGAAGGAGGTGCCATTGTCCCGCGCGCCTATGCGGCGGCGGCTGGCTTTCTTCGAGCTGTCGACATGGTTCCTACCGAGGCAACTCTTTCTCATTATTTCGAGGGAATTCAGCAGGTCGAAAGTCTCATGATGGCGGAGTTCGGTGCCCTAAAACCCATGCTGGATTTCGCCATCCTGGAACAAATCGCCGACTACGGCGACACCGTTTGCGGTCACGGTGGAATCGGCGGCCGGACGGAAACTCCATCCGGAGATCGAAGTGTCGAGCGAATACAGAAAGCGGTCCAGGCTCTCCGCGTCATTCGGGAAATGGATTGGAAGTGCTTCTTCGAGCAAAACAACGCGGCTGAGCGTGTCCTTAGGCAAGATCCGTCCGGCGACTATCCCAACATGGATGATGAGAGCCGCGAGATGTACCGCAAGGTCGTTCAGGAGTTGGCGCGGCAATCGCTCTTCAGCGAGGAAGAGGTGGCACGGCAAGCGGTGTTTCTGGCCATGCGTGCCAGGAGTCGAACCAGAAATCCGGATTCACGCACAGCGAGCCGCCGGACCCACATTGGCTATTACTTGATAGCCTCCGGCATTTGCCTCCTAAAGGAGCGCATCGGATACAAACCGTGGTTGCGTCAACGCATCCTGGGCGCCATCCTCGAATGGCCGGAGGTCTTCTTCATCGTTGGTGTCGAGCTTTCAACCCTCGCACTGGTGTTCTTCCTCTTGCAGCATCTCGGCGTCATCATTCCGTTGCTGCCCGGTCTGCTTTTGTTGATCCCTGCCAGCCATGCCGCCATCGGTATCGTGAATCACCTTACCAGTATCGTGGTGCCTCCCCGGCGAATTCCCAAGCTGGATTATTCCCAAGGGATTCCCCGCGAGTGCACGACGCTCGTCGCGGTTCCTTGCCTGCTGTTGAGCGAAGCGGAGGTCCGGCGCAATGTTGACACCCTGGAAATCCGTTACCTGGGGAATCGCGACCCCCATCTCCACTTTGCCCTCTTGACCGATCCTCCCGACGCCTCTCAGCCTTTTGACGAGCGTGATGAATTGGTAGGAATTTGCTCCACTCTGATCGACCAACTCAACCAGAAATATGCGCCGGACGGGCGGGGCAGTTTCTTGCACTTGCACCGTCATCGAGTCTATAACCCCTCGGAAAGGAGCTGGATGGGCTGGGAGCGGAAGCGGGGCAAGCTGATGGACCTCAACAACCTGCTTCTTGGGACCTCTGACAGTTTCCCCGTGAAAGCGGGAGACGTCTCGGTGCTCCGGGCGATTCGATACGTTATTACCTTGGATGCTGACACGAAACTGCCCCCCGGGACGGCCCAGCGGCTCGTCGGAGCGCTGGCCCATCCCTTGAACCGGGCCGTGGTCGATCCGAGAACCAATACCGTCGTTGAAGGCCATGCGATTCTCCAGCCACGCGTCAGCGTCAGCATCGAATCTTCTCGCCACTCGCGCCTCGCCGCCATTTACTCGGGGCAGACCGGATTTGACATCTACACCCAGGCAGCCTCCGACATTTACCAAGACCTGTTTGGCGAGGGCAGCTTCACGGGCAAAGGAATCTATGAAGTCGAAACTTTCCAAAGAGTCTTGGGAAAACGCTTCCCCACCAATGCCCTTCTGAGCCATGACTTAATCGAAGGATCTTACGCGCGCGCCGGGTTGGCGAGCGACATTGTCCTCATTGATGATTACCCATCTCACTTAAGTGCCTATTCCCGGCGGCTGCACCGCTGGGTGCGGGGCGACTGGCAGATCATGCGGTGGCTTTTGCCCCGGGTCCCGGACTATTACGGCCGCCGCGTGCATAACCCCCTGACTTTCATCTCCCGCTGGAAGATCTTCGACAACTTGCGGCGGAGCATGAACGACATTGGCTTGTTCCTGTTGCTAATCCTGGGTTGGGCGGTTCTTCCGGGCGGCCCTGTCTACTGGACTCTTGTGACGCTGGCTTTGCTGCTGATGCCGACCTACTCTCAACTCTTGTTTGCTCTGCTCAGAATCCGCCCAGGGCAGAATTGGCGCGGCTTTCTGCGGGAGCGGGCGAACGATCTGGTGTCCGGCCACCTCCAGGTCTTCGTCATGCTCGTGTTCCTTCCTCATCAGGCGCTCGTCATGCTGGACGCCATCTTTCGGACGCTCACCCGGCTCAGCCTGACCCATAGCAACCTGCTGGAATGGGAGACTGCGGCCGAATCCGAGTTGGGAAAGAAAAAGTCTCTTGTGGAAACTTACCTGGCGCTTACCCCTTGCCTTTCCCTGGCGACCGCCTTGTTTCTTGCTGTGGTTCGTCCCGCCGCGCTGTATATTGCTTGGCCCATATTGGGACTCTGGCTGCTTCCCAATTTCTTTTCGGATTGGGTCAACCGCCGGCCCGTGGATAGGGCGCCTCAAATGACTCCCGAGCGTGAGAGTTTTCTCCGCCTGGCGGGGCTTTGCACGTGGCGGTACTTCCGTGAGTTCAGCAATGCCGAAAACCACTGGCTGATACCGGACAATGTCCAGGAGGATCCGCCACTCGTAGCTTCCCGCCTATCGCCCACCAATCTGGGGCTTCTGCTCAATGGGCAGTTGGCTGCCCATGAATTGGGCTTTTTAACTTTAGAGGAGTACGCGGAGGCGGTTGAACGTACGCTCGAGACCGCCGAACAATTGCCCCGGTACAACGGCCATTTCTTCAACTGGTACGATATTCAAACCTCCCGACCTTTGGAACCCCTGTTCATTTCCACTGTCGACAGCGGAAACCTGGCCGCATGCTTGTGGACCCTGAAACAAAGCAGCCTTGGTCTTTCGAGTGAGCCGCTGCTATCACGGAAACTGTGGCAGGGGATTCGTGACCATATCCGACTCCTTTCGGATGCTTCGCACGAGCCATCAGTACCCGTTGAAGCCCCTCGAGCCATCCGGGACTTGGCGGCCTTCGTTGAACCTTTGGTTGATGATGCTTCTTCCTGGATCGGAGCGTTGCCGTGGCTGGAAGAACAGATTCAACGGATCGAAGGTATGTTGGGCAATAACCCCGGGGATTCCCCGGAGACGGGCACCATTGCGCCGGACCTGGCTTGGTGGGCCAGAGAGACCGCCGCGCGCCTGCGCGGAGTTCGCACCCTGGTCGAGAACCTGATTCCTTGGGCGCTGCCGGAGTATTCGTCGCTTTTCCTGTACGGAGCCCCCATCGAGCGAATCACCCTCGCGTCTCTACCTGCTACCTTGCGTGACGTGGAAGACCAACTGGCCGAGTCCCTGAATAATGACCAAACGAGCGCGACCGAAAGAAGCGCCGCGCGGTTGTTACAGCGCCGGCTCCCTCTTACCGTCGGAAATGCAGCCCGGCTTGCACAGACACTTCAGCGGATCGCCCAAGACGCCGATCAACTTGTGAATGTTATGGATTTCAGGTTTCTCTACAACCCTAAGCGGAAGCTGTTTTCGACGGGCTACGACGTCTCAACTGCGGCGTTGGATCCCTACTACTACGATTTATTGGCGTCCGAAGCGCGTATGGCGGTTTTCATTGCAGCCGCCAAAGGTGAAGTAAACCAGGAGGCTTGGTTTCGCCTTGGAAGGTCACACACCTCATGTTTCGGAGAGCGTCTGCTTCTCTCCTGGAGCGGAACGATGTTCGAGTATCTGATGCCGGCACTCTGGATGCGCTCCCATCCGGACACGATCATGGATCAAACCCTGCGCGCGGCAATTCGTTGTCAGCAAGAATACGCGGGGAGGAATGATATTCCCTGGGGCATATCGGAAACTGCTTTCAGTGAGCGAGATCGGGGGGGGGCCTACCGTTATCGGGCCTTTGGTGTTCCGGAGCTGGCACTGGACCCCCACGCCCCTGACAGGCCTGTCGTTTCCCCCTATTCCACCTTTCTTGCGTTGCCCGTTGAACCCGAGGCTGCGATTCGAAACCTCGAGGTCATGAGAAAGATGGGTTGCCTGGGTTCTCGGGGTTTCTACGAATCATGCGATTTCCATCCGGCTCAAGACGCTGGAAATGGAAACTTTGAAATAATCCGGTGCTGGATGGCGCATCATCAAGGGATGAGCCTGGTGGCTCTCAGCAACTTCCTCAATCAGAATTCCAACCAGAAATGGTTTAACAGGGAGGCCAGGGTGATGGCGGCCGAACTGCTCCTGCACGAAAGAGTGGCGCTAAGTACTCCGGTCAAGAATGATCCCCCCGGGTCCCCCGAGAAGAGCAGACACCCGGCGAGTCTTCGGAGACTCAACTCCCGCCTTGCCTTATCGGGCGCGCGCAAGGGTTCAATCCAAGTGTCAGGTGGCAACAATCACGCTGAAGCGCAATTCCAAAGCCCCCCTGCGCCGCCGGCTCCGTAAGGAGTGGCCGCGCGACAAATTCAAGCATATTGCAGTATTCTCTTGACAAGACAAAATTAATTATGTTACAATTTAGGGATGTGAATCGTGGCCGGTTCCGCTTTTGCCTCCGAGTTCAAGGCGGCAAGCCCGCCTGTCCCCAATCCGTCGATAGGGGAGCAGAGCGGGTAGCAGGCCTTGGAGGACGATGGAGGGCAAGGGCTTGTAGTTTGGTGGGTTGGGCGATTGAAAGAAGTTTGGTGGGCGTCGAAGAGATT
>JBEKLF010000054.1:0-36568 GCA_050010335.1 Terriglobia bacterium | reverse complement strand
TTGGTCGCCACTTTGACCCGGGTCTTCGAGGATATGCAATCCTACCCGGAGCTGATCCGACCCCGGCTGCTACCTTTTTGCTAGCCATCATGTCCCTTTATTTATGCGCGGATGTATAGCAGTTGAGCGTTGGCGGCCAAAACCTCGGCCACCGCCTCTTTAAACTCCCGTCCCGCCTCGACCAAGTGCTGAACCTCCTCGACCCATTCCACCGGGATGCGCTCCACGCGCTTCTTGCCCCCGGCCATAAAGGTGAGAGACCACACCGGGTGTCCCTGCTTGTCCCGAGCGCAGTGGCAGGTCGGCTGACCACAACGGCGATGAGTAAGCGAAAGCGAGCCGGGCAACAAGTCAGGCGGAATGGGAAAGCGGCGCAGTAGATGGAACTTCTGCTGGCGGAGGCGGGCAGCTTGCGGGCCTTTCGGTGCGATATCCATATGAGTGTAATAATACACACAGAAGAAGCCAAGTCAAGCCCTTTTTGGGGAATGCGAAAATAGGAAGGGATCCGGAGAGCGGGGCGGAATCGCCTGGAGAGCCGTGGTTATTGGCCCAAGGAGGAAAGACCGATCTGCACTTACCGAAGTTGCTGGATCGACAGTCTGGTCGGAATCCCTCATTCCTGTCCCTTATAAATGAGGAAGCCTGCGCTGAACTTGCGCAGCACGGGCTTTAGGGGGGATGGATCAAGCAGAGAGTTAAGACTTTTCTACCTGGAGATGGTCCACGACCGAGAAAGAGAGCCCGGTCCCGAGGGCAGCCATCTCCGCCTTCGTGCGGTCCATGGTCGAGGCCACCACGCCCTCCAGGGTTACGTTCCCGTTTTTCACAATAATGTGAATCGGGGGAAGCGCCTGGTTGGCGTAGTGGATAAAGAACGGATCCCCGTAGATGGCCCGCGCCACCTGCAGCCGCAGGCGGTCATCAACAATCGAATTAGGCAGCACTTCCAAATTGTTCTGGAATGCCGCCACTCCCTTTACGCGCTCAAGAATGTTCCCCATATCCGTCTTCTTGAAAGGCTGGGTGACTTGACCGCTGACCGTAAGCGTACCGTCATGTGCTTCAAAGTTCACGTTATCGAAAATCCCGTAAGCGTAGTACATCAGAATCTCGTGCCGCGCCTGCTCCAACATTTGTTGTGCGGTGACGTCATCCGCTCGCACCTGGATATTGTCCACAACCCGGGTCACTCCCCGGACCATCTGGGCAGCCTTCTCAGCATCGAGTTTACTCCCCAGATTATCCACCGTTCCGGTGAGCGTCGCGACGCCTCCTGCGTACGTCACCTGAACCTCGCCGTGCTTATTCACCTTTGCCTTGTCGAGGCGGGATTGAATGCTCGCCGTCGCCTGCGAGTCAGTGGTAGGCGGTGCTGCCCAGCACAATCCTGTCCCCACCACGACGGAAAGAACAAAAAGCGGAAGTTTGTTTCGCATTGTTATCCTCCTGAATAATCTGCCCTGAGTCTTTAGCTCGGCTTCTGCCGGTTCTTTGCAACCCCAAATCATCGTCACTTTCCCGGTTTCCTTTCGTCCGGTCTTGCCGTTTTCCTTCACGTTTACTTAGACGCAACTGTTTTGCAGGAAGTTTCATATGTTAAGTAGGTTTTACCTTCGCTCCTTATGTCTTTAATAGATATGGAAAGGCGGGATTGTGGGGTGGTTTCTTAAGATGACTGGCGAACGGCCGACGCACTTTGCTCTCGTACATTGGATGCGCAGTGCCGCTGAAAGGTTAGCTAGTGGGGGGCTGAAGCACCACCACGCTCCCGCAGCGTTCCTTGACAATCTGTGGCCGTATCTTCAACAATGACGGACTCTGCACGAGCGTCGGCGGCCGTCCGAAATCAGCCCTCGGCCCGATCGCCGAGCTGCAAGCCGGCTGCTGAGAGCTGATAGCTCAAATCGAAAGGTCGATATCATGCGTTGGAGCCAGGTCTTTATTCCCACCTTGCGGGAAGATCCCGCGGAAGCAGAAGTTCCCAGCCACCGCCTGTTGCTGCGGGCGGGATACATCCGCCAGGTGGCGGCGGGGGTTTATGCGCATCTCCTCTTGGCGCAAAGATCCATGCTCAAGATCATCCGGATAATTCGCGAGGAGATGAATGCCATTGGGGCGCAGGAATTCTATTTGCCAGCTCTAAACCCGGCGGAACTCTGGAAAGAGTCAGGCCGTTACGCCGCCTACGGCCCGACGATCTTCAAGTTCAAGGACCGGAACGATCATGAAATGGTTCTGGGCGTAACCCACGAAGAGGAGATGACCAACATCGCGCGCGGGGAATTGCGCTCGTACAAGCAGCTTCCTCAGATGTGGTATCAGATTCAGGAAAAGTTCCGCGACGAGCCGCGCCCCAAGTCAGGCTTGCTGCGCCTGCGGCAATTCTGGATGAAGGATTCGTATTCGTTCGACCTCGACGACGCCGGGCTGGACGTGAGCTATCGCAAGCATTACGACGCCTATCGCCACATTTTTGACCGCTGCGGGCTGAAGTACGTGATTGTGGAAGCGTACTCGGGGACGATGGGTGGGACCCATTCGCATGAATTCACCGCACCCACAGACGCGGGCGAGGATTTGATCGCTTTGTGCGAATGCGGCTATGCGGCGAATCTGGAAAAGGCGGAAGGGATTGCGCCCCCCGTGGCTGATCCTGCGGGCGATGCTGCGCCGGAGCCTTTCTCAACGCCAGGGCAAAAAACGATCGACGACCTGGTAAAGTTCGCCGGCGAGCCCGGCAACCGGATGATCAAGACGCTGGTGTACGTGGTGGACGGCCAGGCGATCTTGATCCTGCTGCGCGGGGACCACACCCTGAGCGAAACCAAGCTGGCCGCGACGCTGGGCACCGACGCTTTCCGCCCTTCCCTCCCGGAAGAGGCCCGGGCGCTGCTGGGGGCGCACCTGGGATCGCTCGGCCCGGTGGGATTGAAAGGGGTCAGGATCCTTGCTGACAAGGCGCTGGAAGGCCGCCGGGGCATGATTGCCGGCGCCAACCAGGATGATACTCACCTGCGGAACGTAACGCCGGGGCGCGATTTTACCGCCGAATACCGCGACTTGCGGGTGATTACCGCCGGCGATCTCTGCCCGAAGTGCGGCAAGCCCATGCGGGTCAGTGTTTCTGTGGAGTTGGGCCATATCTTCAAGCTGGGGCGCCGCTATTCTCAAGCGATGCACGCCACGGTGCTCGACGAAAACGGCCGGGAGGTTCCGCTGGTGATGGGTTCCTACGGCATCGGCGTGGAGCGAATCCTGAGCGCGGCGGTGGAGCAGAACCACGACCGCGATGGCATGTTCCTGCCCGCATCCATCGCTCCCTTTGACGTCATCCTGACGGCGGCCAACATGGACGATGCGCGATTGCGTGAGGCTGCGGAAAAACTTTATAAGGAAATGCTAGCGCACTCCCTGGATGTGCTCTTTGACGACCGCGCCGAAAGGCCGGGAGTCAAGTTCAAGGACGCTGACCTGATTGGGGTACCTTATCGCGTGACCATCGGCAAACGCAAGTTTGAGCAAGGGTTGGCCGAGATTTTCCAGCGCTCGACAAAGCAAATTCAGGATGTTAACCTGGATGAGGTTATCTCTAGTTTGCTGGCATTGGACCGGGGATAACAGAGGAGGGATTTGCCCGCTACGGGGGAAACCATGCGGTTGTCAGAGACGGGAAGAATAACCCTTAAAGCCATCCTCTGGCTCGGCTTCATCGCGGCAGTGATCTTTACCGGTATAAAAACCATTCCCGTTTATGTGGACAACTACCAACTCCAGGACTACATAACGAATCAGACGCCTTTTTGGCTAACGCAGCGCGCCACGGAGGAGGCAATTCGGAACAACGTCCTCGCCAGGGCACAGGACCTGGATCTCCCCTTAGCTGCGGAGGAGGTGACCGTGAACGCCAATGCGAACAAGGTCAGTGTCACCGTTGATCTCCATGTCCCCGTGGATTTGAAGGTCTATACGCTGCAACTCCACTTCACCGACTCATCTGAAAACAAGTCGATCATATAAACCGTGACAGTCCGTCCAACTTCGGGATCTCGAGGAACGCGCGGGTCATCGGGCCGGGGGAAACTTGCGGGGCTGCGGATATCCTCATGGGGAAGAGGCAAGAAGATTCTCCTAGGTGCCGGACTACTGGTGTTTTTAGCCGCGGTGGGAACCTTCATCTATGTCTATGTGCGCTTCTCACGGGTCATCGACGCCCGGCTGAGTGGCGACGTCTTCAACAATACCTCCCTGGTATTTGCCGCTCCCACGCCCGTTTTTGTTGGCGAGGCGATAACGCCGGATGATGTGGCCGCGCGCTTGCGCAAAGGTCTTTACGCCGAGTACGAGGGCGGGTCACAGGTCGGCACCTACCGGCAGGTCGGCAATCGCCTGGAAATCCGGCCCGGCGCCGCTTCCTTTTTTCAGAACGACTTTTTCAAGGAAGGCCCTGCGGCGCTTGAGTTTACCAACGGGCACATCACTTCCATCACCTCGCTATCCGACACGGCACGGCTCGATAGCTACAAGCTTGAACCGGAAGTCATCACCACACTGTTTGACACCTCCCGCAGCAAGCGGCGGCTGGTGCGGTACCAGGATCTTCCCAAGACCGTCGTCAATGCCGTGCTGGCGGCGGAAGATCATAGTTTCTTTTCCCACCATGGCGTGAACGTCTACCGCATCATCGCTTCCGGTCTGCATGATTTTTTCCGGTCAGACGAAATCCCGCAGGGCGGCAGCACCCTGACCATGACGTTAGCCCGCAACATCTTCGGGCTCACCCCGCAGCGAAAATTCAGCCGCAAAATAAACCAGGTTTTTCTTGCCCTCCTGCTGGAACAACGGCTGAACAAGGAACAGATTTTTGAGCTGTTCGCGAATCAGATTTACCTGGGACAGCGCGGAGGTTTCTCCATTTATGGTTTCGGGGAAGGGGCCAGCGCCTACTTCAACAAGGATGTGGGCAGCCTGACCGCTGACGAAGCCGCCCTGCTGGCGGGGATGATTCGCGGGCCGAATCTCTATTCACCTTACAAGTATCCCGCGCGAGCCTTGGAGCGCCGCAACTTTGTCCTGAGGAGCATGAAGGAGCAGGGCATGCTCACGCCCGAGGAGACGGGAAAGGCTTGCGGCGCGCCCTTGGGTGTGGTGTTGCGCAACGTGGAGGGCACTGAGGCTCCTTACTTTGTCGACATGGTGAAAGATCAGTTGCTCTTACAGTTTACCGAGCATGACCTGCTCTCGCAGAGCTACCGGATTTACACCACCCTCGACCTCGACGTGCAGGAAGCTGCTTCGGCGGCCATCAATACCGGCGCCGGGGAAATTGACAAGCGATTGAAAAGGTCCAAGGCAGCTAAAAACGCTCCTCCGCCTGATCCTTTGCAACCACAAATGGCTCTGGTGGTGCTTGACCCTCACACGGGATGGCTCAAAGCCTTGGTGGGAGGACGTGATTATGGCCGCAGTCAGCTCAACCATGTGCTGGCCAAACGCCAGCCAGGGTCATCGTTCAAGCCGTTCGTCTATGCGGCAGCGCTGACCTCCGGCGTAGACGGATCCCAACCCCTGATTACCCCTGCTACCCTGCTCCACGATGAACCCACTACTTTCCAATTTGGAGACGTGACTTACGAACCGGAAAACTTCAAGCAGGAGTATTTCGGCGAGGTGACGCTGCGGCAAGCTTTGATGCATTCACTGAACGTTGCCACCGTAAGTTTGGCCGAGACGATAGGATATGAAAAGGTGCGCAACCTCGCAGTGGCTGCGGGATTCAATACGGGTCTGGTGGCGACGCCTGCGATTGCGCTGGGATCGTATGTGGCGACTCCACTGGAAGTGGCGGGCGCCTATACGATTTTCTCGAATGGCGGAACCCATGTGGATCCACGGTTTATTCTAGCAGTTAATGATGCCTCCGGACGCCTGTTATGGCAAAGTTCGATGGTCACTCGCCAGGTGCTGGATCCGCGGGTTGCCTTCCTGATGGTCAACTTGATGGAAAGTGTCATCAACAATGGCACGGGGGCGGGCGCACGATCACGCGGGTTCACTTTGCCTGCCGCCGGCAAGACAGGAACCTCTCACGACGGGTGGTTTGCCGGTTTTACTTCCAATCTATTGGCCGTTGCCTGGGTGGGATATGACGATGACCGTGAATTGAATCTTCAGGGAGCGGATTCCGGCCTGCCCATTTGGACGGAATTCATGAAAAGGGCCACCCAATACCCCGCCTATCGCGACGTCACACCTTTTGAACCACCGACCGGCGTCGTCGCGGTTCCCGTGCAGGTTGCGTCCATCCTTCCCAGCGGCAATGATGCGGTAGTGGTCGCCAATGAATTCTTTATCGAGGGGACGGAACCGCAGACGCAACCCCCCCGGCAGGGCGGTGGCGGGATTTTGAGCAGATTGTTCCACTCCGGCAACGCCACGACCGTCCCGGTGACAGCAACGACTGCTCCCCCGGGGAGCGAAAATGCGGCGGTCGCGGCCCCCAATTCTAATGCCTCTCAGCAAACCAACGCGAAGAAAGGCGGTGTGCTGAAGAGATTCCTTTCGATCTTCAAGGGCAAGAACCCAAAGCCGGCAGACCCTCCGGATGCCGCGAAGAAAACACCGCCGGAGGGATGAAGGTGCAAGCTTCTGCCTGGCCGAAGGGAATTTCCTGTAGGCGGGAGGACTAACCATGAAACTCCATATGTTATGCAAGGGTACCTTTGCCGCCACTCTTCTGACGGCGGCTGCCGCCTTCTGGGGGACGGCGCCGGCAATCGTGGCAGGTTGCAGCCTGGAACAAACTGCTCCGGGAGCAGAATCACCTTCGGCCCTCCCCACCCAGAGCAGGGAGCTCACCCTGGAAGAGCGGGCAGACATCTTCATGGCCAGGAAGAATTACGCGGACGCGACAGATTATTACTACCGGGCGCTCAAGTCGTCATCCTTCAAGAATCCGGTAGTGTGGAACAAGCTGGGGATTTCCTATCAGGTGCAGACCAAGTACAACAGCGCCCAGAAAGCCTACGCTAGCGCCGTTCGCGTCAACAAGAATTTCCCCGAGGCATGGAACAACATTGGCACCGTATATTGCATGGAAAAGAAGTATGGAAAATCGGTCAAATATTACCAGCGGGCGATCGAGTTAATGGGCAACAATGCTGCTTTCCACTTGAACCTGGGCACATCCTATTTTCATATGAAGAAGTTTGATCTGGCAGTGGCAGAATATCGCACCGCGCTTGGCATAGACCCGAAAGTCATGGCGCAAGAGTCCGCCGTCGGGACAGTGGTGCACTCCAGCGGGACCGGGGCGGAATACTATTTCTACTTGGCCAAAGCCTTCGCTTCGATCGGTGACCCCGACAGTGCTGTTCGCTACCTGCGGCGCGCTCTCGAGGACGGATACGGCGATTCGAAGAAGATTGGCGAGGACCCCGACTTCACTAAGATCAGCAATTACCCGGCCTTCGTCGAACTCATGCGTAATCCCCCGCTGGCCATTAAGGATTGACCGCGCGGGTGCTGTGCTAATTTGAAAGTGGCGCCGCTCTTTAGGGCCGCCCGTGCCGGGCTGAAGCCCGGCTCTACACCCGAATTCAGGACATCACCACCGCGTGGGATGGGGCGGGCCAAATCCTGCGAAGTGCTATAATGCCGTTCGGGTTGAGTGCTCATGCGAAGAATGCTCGGACTTCTTCTGCTCCTATTGTCTTGCCCCTGGCAGCTTCGCGGCTCGTCGGAGGTGCGAGCCGTACTAGTCTTTCCCTTTGAGAATCTGAGCCCCCGCGCGGATTTGAATTGGATTTCAGAAAGTTTCTCACAAGTCCTTTCTTCCCGTCTGCCCCAGCCGGACAATTATGTCCTTGACCGGGGCGAACGCAACGCCGCATACGCGCAACTGGGAATGCCCATGGATGCGCCCCTGACGCTGGCGAGCGAGTTTAAAGTAGCGCAAACCTTGGGTGTGGATTGGGCCATCCTGGGTAATTTCACTGTTACTGACAATCGCCTCGTGGCACACGCGCAACTGCTCGACGTCAAACGCCCATGGCTATCTCAACCCCTGGAAGTCTCCGGAGACTTGACCGAACTGGTGGACATGCAGACGCACCTCGCGTGGCGGCTGCTCGCGACGCACGACCCGGATTTCACCGTGGGCAATGAGGATGACTTCCTAAGGCGATTTCACGATATTCGCCTCGATGCCTTCGAGAATTATATCCGCGGCCTGCTGGCCACCGACGACTCCAGCCGTCTGCATTTCTTTACCGAATCCGAGCGCCTCGACCCCTCCGACCATCGCGCGGCCTTCGCACTTGGACGATTTTATTTTGACCAAAAGGACTACGCGAATTCCGTCACGTGGTTGGAAAAGATCGAGGAGTCCGATTCGGATTACAATGAGTCGCTGTTCCTGCGGGGGGTCGATGAGTTTTTCCTGGGACGGGAGCAGGCCGCGGAAAAGGAATTTGAAACATTGGCCAAGGTTCTTCCGTTGGACGAAGTCTCCAACAACCTGGGAGTCTTGGAGGCCCGTCGCGACAGCTACTCCGAGGCTCTGGAGAATTTCGAGCGCGCCTACCGGAGCGATCCTTCGGATGCGGACTTCTGCTTTAACCGGGGTGTGGCCCTCGGGCATGAGAGGCACTATCGGGAGGCCGCTGAATCTCTCCAGGCTGCGGTCCGGACCAACCCCGATGATTCCGAAGCCCACACGTTGCTGGCGGTGGTTTTCGGCAAGCTGGGCGATACCGCCGCGGAACGAAACGAATTGGATTGGCTGGCCGGACATGAGGTGGGGGCGGCAGCCGACTCGTCGGGAGACGTACTCCCGCTGCCGCGACTCAAGAAGAATTATGATGGCCGCGCCTACCGGTTGCTGGAGTTAACGTTGCACAACGCCATGGAAGAGCGCCTGGCTAAGGCTTCTCCGCAAGAACACATCGACGCGCACCTTGCGGAGGGGAAGAAGTTTCTGGCGGAGAATCGCTATGGGGAAGCAGAGCGCGATCTGGCGGAGGTTGTCTCCTTGTCTCCGAATAACCCCCAGGCGCACTTGCTGCTCGCCCAGGCGCTCGAGGCCGAGGGCAAGCACCACGAGGCCGAGGCGGAAATTCAGTCTTCCTTGAGATTGAAAGACACCGCGGAAGCGCACCTCTCGCTGGCGCACGTTCTTCTCTCCATGAATCAACCGGAGTTGGCGCGCTTGCAGGGATTGGCCGCACTCAATCTCGATCCTGGCAACAAGGAAGCGCAACAATTCCTTCAACAAATTCAGGCCGGAGCTCCGGCGGCAAGGAAGACGCGTTGAGCGCCAAAATCCTGCGTCCTGCACTCCTGTTCCTTTTTATTTTCGTCGGGGTAGTTCTCCCCCAAACTCTCCGGGCAGCCCGGCCCCAGCCGCGGGTGGTGGAGATTAAGCTCGACATGATGATCCATCAGGTGAGCGCGGAATACGTGGAGCGGGGAATTCGATACGCCAATGATCAGAATGCCGATGCTATCCTCCTGGAACTGAACACGCCGGGCGGCCTGGTAAGCTCCACGCAGGAACTTGTCCAGGCGATCTACGCTTCGCATGCTCCCGTGATAGCTTATGTTGCGCCAAGCGGCGCAAGCGCAGCGTCAGGGGGCTTCTTCGTTTTGCTCGCGGGAGACCTGGCGATCATGGCTCCGGGCACCAATACCGGCGCTTCTCATCCGGTTGACTTGCTGGGAGGGCAAGCGGACAAGACGATGAGCGAGAAGATCGAGAGTGACCTGGCTTCCTACATTCGGTCAATCGCGCAGAAACGCGGGCGCAATGTAACGTTGGCGGACGACGCGGTGCGCAAGAGCGCGTCCTTCACAGACAAGGAAGCGCTCGAAGGCAAGCTGATTGACGCCGTGGCAGGTTCGCCGAACGAAATCTTCACGCAGTTCGACGGCAAGACGATTCAACGCTTCAACGGTACGTCGACTACCCTGCATCTGACCGGCGCCGCCGTCGAGACCTACCCGATGACGCGAATTGAGTCCCTGCTGGTTTGGGTGGCGGACCCCAACGTCGCCTTTCTTCTGGGCGCGATCGGGCTGGTTTGCCTGTATATTGAGTTCACCCATCCCGGCATGGTGGCGCCCGGCGTGTTCGGGGCGATTGCGCTGGTCCTGGCCCTCTATGCCTTTAATTTCCTCCCCATCAATTACGCTGGAGTCTTGCTGATTATTACCGCGCTGGCGTTGTTCGCGCTTGAGGTCAAGGTGACTTCGCACGGCGTTCTGGCGGCAGGCGGGATTATTGCGCTGGTTTTGGGCGCAATGATTCTGGTTAAATCGCCCTGGCCGGAAGCGCGCATTCACCTTCCTACAGCGCTCAGTGTGGCACTACCCATGGGAGGCATCACGGTCTTTTTGCTGAGTCTTGCCATTGCCGCCAAGCGGCGCAAAGCTTTAACCGGCGAGGCGGGAATGATCGGGTTGGTGGGCGTGGCGCAGGCTGACCTTGATCCGGCGGGAAAAATACTGGTGCGTGGCGAAATTTGGGAGGCACGCGCGGCCCAGCGAATCCCCCAGGGCGCGCGCGTTCGTGTGCGGGAGATAAAGGGTCTGACCTTGGTGGTTGAGTCTGTGCCGGAAACCCGATAGACTGCCCAGTCGTTTGGGATTATTCCGGGCCGGGGTGGCGGAGCAGCAGGCGGAGATTAGGTAGTAGGGGCGGTTCGCGAACCGCCCCCACACCAGATTCGAGCGGGGTCGGTTACGGCGGCCCAAGAGGCCGCAATAGTTCTTGAACTGATAAGTGAGTGTGTGGGCCGCAGGAATGCGGCAAGGAGCACGTTATGGGTACCATCATCCTATTTGGGCTGGTTATTGTTTTCTTCTGGGTTATAGCGTGTTTAAACGTGATGAGGGAGTACGAACGGGCGGTGATCTTCCGCCTGGGACGGCTCCAGAAGCCGGACAAGGGGCCGGGGCTGATCTTTATATGGTGGGGGATTGATAAACTGGTTCGCGTTTCCCTGCGTGTTGTGGCGTGGGATATGCCCCCGCAAGACATCATCACCCGGGATAACGTTTCGTTGAAGGTCAACGCGGTAGTGTATTTTCGTGTTATCAGCGCACAGCAGGCATTTGTTGAGCTGGAGAATTACCGTTATGCCGTCGAGCAGTTGGCGCAAACCACCCTGCGCTCGGTTTTGGGCGAGGTCGAGCTGGACGATTTGCTCTCCCAGCGCGAGAAGTTGAACAGCCGGCTGCAATCCATCCTGGATGAGCACACCGAGCCTTGGGGGATCAAGGTGACGAAGGTGGAAGTGCGCCAGGTGGACTTGCCGCAGGAAATGCAGCGCGCCATCGCCGCACAGGCCGAAGCCGAGCGCGAACGCCGGGCGAAGATCATTCACGCCGACGCCGAATATCAGGCGTCCGCGAAACTTGCCGAAGCCGCCGCCGTCATCGCCAAGGAACCTACCGCCATCACCTTGCGGTATCTCCAGACGCTGGTTGAGATCGGGACAGAAAAGAACACCACGGTGGTCTTCCCGGTTCCCGTGGAGTTGCTGTCGGCTTTGTTGGGGAAGTTTGGCCCGACGGCGAAGCTGGGTGAAGGGCAAAAATAACCAAGGAATCCAGGCGTGCTCGCAATGGCGCCTTGGACGTCAGGAGGTCCATCGTGGCAGCGGAAGTCCGGGAGCACGAGGAAAGAAGACATTCCGCACGGTACATGATCCTCATTTTTCTCGTGTGCGTCGCAACCTGTGGAGTTTTTTTTTCGTTGGGCTTTTTAGTGGGATATAACGAGCGCGGTTCTCATTCGGTTCTCCCCACGGAGGCCGTAACCTCACCGCCCGTCATTCCGCCTACGGTAAATCCGCCTCCGGACAGCGCGCCACCTACGCCGCAGGAGTCGGCGGCTAGCCACGCAGCCCCTGACTCCGCGCCGGAAACCGAGGTGATTTCGCCTGGGGGAGCGGGTGCTAGTTCTCCTCTCACCGCGACTAAGCGAGCCGAGATTTCGCCACCCCCAGCTGCGGCTAAGCCCAACTCCAATCCTCCATCTTCGCCTACCCCTGTTGCCGGGCAGGTGGGAGAGGGGATAACTCTTCAAGTGGCGGCCTTGCGCACCAAGCAGGATGCCGAGGCGCTTGTTGATATTCTCAAGGGACGCGGTTACCCGGTATTCCTGGTGACGCCGGAATATGCCCACGCGGACGACAACCTTTTCCGCGTGCAGGTGGGGCCCTTCAGGGCACGCGCTGACGCCGATAAGGTGCACGACAAACTTGTCCAGGAAGGATTCAAACCTTTCATCAAGCACTGAGTTGAAGAATCGGGTCATTATCCGGAGGTGGCAATCATGCCGATTGATGTGCGGGGGCTGGCGCCTCTGCTCCAAGTTTACGACATGCCGACCTCGGTGCGGTTCTATCGCGACATGCTGGGGTTTGAGTTAGTGACCACATCCCCCGTGCTGGGCCCGGATCGTTTTCACTGGGCATTGCTTCGACTGGGCGGTGCTGAGCTGATGCTGAATACGGCATTCGAATTCGATGCTGAGCGTCCCCCTGGCCCGGACGCCGCACGCGTGGCGGCTCATGACGATACCGGGCTATTCTTTGGGTGTCCGGACGTGGACGCAGCCTATGAGGAGTTGCGCCGCAAGGGCGTGGCGGTCAAGGAGCCCGTGGTGGCCCCCTATGGCATGAAGCAAATGTATCTTCATGACCCGGACGGATACGCCCTGTGCTTCCAATGGTCAAGTAAGGGCTGATGGCGGGTCGCGTTCACATCCACGGGGCGAGAGTCCCTGGCTAATCGAAGCCGCATTAGGTTGGATTTTTCGCCACGGGTATGGAAGGGCGGGCTTTGGAGGCTGCGATAGAATTGGCCGGCGCAAAGGCCACTATTCCATTTGCGGGCGGTGCGAAGCTTTAGAGTGCGGCAGCTTGCTGCCGCTTTCCTCCCCGCGAGCCTGCTCGCGAGGATTTCGAAACTGCGCACAATTCGCCGCCAGCAAGCTGGCTGGAGAAAAAGCGGCAGCAAGCTGCCGCACTCTAAAGCTTCGCATCGTATGTCAGCGGTGGAGCGTTTTCCCCCAGCCTTTTTAGCCCTGTCCTTTCCGCAGCCCCATTCAGGTGTGGTGAGAAATCGGGATTAGCGGCGGGATTCGGACTGAAAGCTCTACTTTTATTTCAGGGACAACGAACAGCCCGATGACACCTTGCGAGTCGTCCCTGCCTCCTCAAAAATCGATGCGCAATCTGTTTGAGAAAACTCCCAACCGTTTTGCGGCCTGCGCGCTGAGCGGGCTCATGCTGGTGGCTTGCTTTCCCAAAATCCATTTGCACGGTTTAGTGTGGGTGGCCTGCCTGCCGTTGCTCGCGGCATTGGCGGGTGAGAAGCGGCTGAAGCGCGCATTTCTGCTGGGGTACGTGTGTGGGGCCGTCTTTTTCGCTGGAAGCTGTTATTGGTTTATCACGGTAATGGAATTTTATGGACACTTGGCGCCAACTCTGGCCGTGGTAGTCCTGATTCTCTTTGTCCTCATCGACGCGACGTTCTTCGGCGGGTTCGGCCTCGCCATGGGATGGGCCACGCGCCGCTCATCGGGATGGGCGTTGGCGGCGAGCCCATTTCTCTGGATGGCGATGGAATTGGCTCGGACCTATCTGATTACGGGATTTCCTTGGAACCTTCTGGGGTACGCCGTCCAGGCGTCTGGCGTGCGGCAGATTGCCGCGATGACCGGCGTGTATGGCCTTTCGTTTCTGGCCGCGGCCACTAGCGCGTTACTAGCTTGGGTGCTGCTCTCCCCACGGCGCGCGCGCGCCGGACTGGCGCTGGCGGGCTGGCTAGTGCTGCTGCTTGTTGCCCAAGGGCTCCTGGCTCCTCCTCCCACCGTCATGGGCAAGGAGTTGGCGATCCTCGTCCAACCGAACGTGCCCTTAGACGATGCCGAGATGGAAACCTGGATTCCCTGGCGTGACCCCACTCAGCTTCGGCAACTCGTTCAGTTCAGCGTTTCCGCAGCCGAACAGTTTTTCCCCGATAACGTAGGAGGAGGCGTAGAGCCAGGCTTTAGCCCGGCACCACCGGATGCCGGGCTGAAGCCCGGCTCTACGAGTGGTACGAGTGGCTCCCCAATCCAAAATCCAAAATCGCAAATCCAAAATCCCTCGGCCGATCCGCCGCTGCTGATTTGGGCGGAAAACCCCGCCCCGTTCTTTTTCACCCGCGACCCGATCTTTCGCAGTGCCGTGGAAAACATGGCGCGCCAGACCCATACCATCGTGATTGTGAATACGATTGTTCCACTGGATGCAATGGGCGACACGATCAGCAACAGCGCCTTCACCTTGGATCAGGAAGGCCACGAAGTGTCCCGCTATGATAAAATTCATTTGGTCCCTTTCGGCGAGTACGTGCCAGGCTGGGCGTTGCCCGGATTAGTCCACAAGATTACTTCCGAGGTGGGGAACTTCGTTCCCGGCTCCAGCTATCCGGTGGCCAAGTCGCCTGGCGGGGGGATTGGCGTATTCATCTGTTATGAGGCGATTATTCCCCAACTCGCGCGGAAGCTGGTGGCGAACGGCGCGGGCGTGCTGGTGAATATTTCGAACGACGCCTGGTACGGTGATTCCGCAGCCGCCTATCAGCACCTGGAAATGGCCCGACTGCGAGCGATTGAGAATCATCGCTATTTGCTGCGTGCCACCAATAATGGGCTGACGACCCTCATCGATCCCTATGGCCGGGTGCGGGAAGAAATCCCGCGTTACCAGCGCCTCGCGATGCCGGCGCGTTTCGACTTTGAGACGCGGCAGACATTTTACTCAGTCTATGGGGATGTTTTCGCATGGCTTTGCGCGGCGATGGCGGGGGTCATGCTGGCCGTATCTTTGCGAAGTGTAAAGGATAGAGTATAAAAGATTAGTGGATATCGATAGACAGGTGAGGGAAATGTGACCTGTATGCAGTCTACTGTCTACCGTATGCATCCGAAGGAGTCCCTGTGACGGAAGAACTACAACGCGAATTTGATGAACTCAAGAGGCAGTCCGCTGACATCCGGAGTTTTCTTTGACGCTCCCGCGCGCCGCAAGGAACTGCAAGCCCTCGAAGAACAAATCGCCCAACCCCAATTCTGGCAGGATCAGGAAGCCTCACAGAAAGTTCTGACGGCCCGGAAGCGGCTGATGGAAACTCTGGAGGCCGACGAGAAATTGGCCAGCCAGCTCACCGACATGGAAGCGTATTTCGAACTCTCGCGCGAAGGGGAGAATATCGATTCCGAACTGCGCGCCGAACTGGACAAGCTTCACCACGAGGTGGACCTTCTGGAAACAGAAACATTGCTGGGGGGCGAGACCGATCACCTGAACGCCATTGTGACCATTCATCCCGGCGCCGGAGGCACGGAATCCCAGGATTGGGGCGACATGCTGCTGCGCATGTACCAACGCTGGGCTGAGGCACGCGGGTTTAAATTCACCCTGAATGATTATCAACCGGGCGATGAAGCGGGGTTGAAATCCGCTACCTTCACTTTGGCGGGAGAGTATGCTTATGGCCTGCTGCATGGCGAAAGCGGCGTGCATCGCCTGGTGCGCATTTCACCCTTCGACGCCGCGCAACGGCGGCACACGTCGTTCGCGTCGGTCTTCGTCAGCCCGGAAATTGATGATTCCATTACTATTGAGATCAAGCCGGAGGACCTCCGGGTGGACACCTACCGCTCATCCGGCAAGGGCGGCCAGCACGTCAACACCACGGATTCCGCCGTGCGCATCACCCACATTCCCACCGGCGCCGTGGCGCAATGCCAGAACGAACGCTCTCAACACCGCAATCGTGAAATGGCGATGAAGATGTTGCGCTCGCGCCTATACGAATTGGAACTGCGACGGCGGCGGCAGGTTTCCGACAAGCTGGAGGCTTCCAAGGCCGACATCGATTTCGGCAGCCAGATTCGCTCCTACGTTTTGCACCCGTACCGATTGGTGAAGGACCACCGGACCAAATTCGAGGTCGGCGATGCGGACCGCGTGCTCGACGGAAACCTGGACCCGTTCATCAAGTCCTATCTGCTCTCACAACGGGGAGTTGTCAAGGCGGGCTCGTAAGGGCCAAAATATCAGACATTTTGGCCCATGCCGTCCTGCCGATGGGCGCCTTGACGGACGACATCCCACTGCTGTTCGGCCTTCTTGCCATCCCATCCGCGCCTGATTTTCGACAGATCGGCGCATCAGAAGCCGCGCGGGTTCGAAAGCGTTGACACTTTCGTTTAGCGTATGTTAGCGTGGACGTTTGTTTTGACCTTACCATTCTAGCTGAGTAGAAGGAGGCTCTGATTGAGCGAGCCGAAGTGCCATTATTTGTTTACCTCTGAATCTGTAACTGAAGGACACCCCGACAAAATTTGCGATCAGATTTCCGACGCGGTTCTTGACGCTGTCCTCGCTGCCGATTCCCGCGGCCGTGTGGCTTGCGAATCCATGGTGAAGGACCAATCGGTCTACGTGGCCGGTGAGATTACGACCTCGGCCAAGCCCGACATCGAAAAGCTTGTCCGAGAAACCGTGCTGGGAATTGGTTACACCGATCCCGCTGGCGGTTTTACTGCCGATAACTGCAAAGTGACCGTCAACCTGACCCGCCAAAGTCCTGATATCAGCCAGGGCGTGAACCCAGGCGGTGCAGGCGACCAGGGTTTGATGTTCGGGTACGCGTGCAACGAAACGGAAGAACTGATGCCGTTTCCCATCATGACCGCGCACAAGCTCTGCTTGCGCCTGGCGGAAGTGCGGCGCGAAGGGATTCTCGATTTCGTCCGGCCGGACGGCAAATCGCAGGTTACGGTTGAGTACGACGGCACGCACCCCGTGCGCGTGGATGCCGTCGTTGTTTCCACGCAGCACGCGGCAAGTGTCAGCACCGAGACGTTGCGCGAAGGGGTGCTGGAATGCGTCATCAAGCCGGTTATACCCGCGCACTTGCTTGACGTCAACACCAAGTACCATATCAATCCCACCGGACGCTTTGTGACGGGCGGACCCGTCGGTGACTCCGGCCTCACCGGGCGCAAGATCATCGTGGATTCCTACGGCGGCACCGCCCATCATGGCGGGGGAGCCTTTTCCGGAAAGGACCCGACCAAGGTTGATCGCTCCGCCGCTTACATGGCGCGCTACATTGCCAAGAACATTGTGGCAGCCGGCATCGCCGACCACGCGGAAGTGCAGCTTGCTTACGCCATCGGGGTTGCCGATCCCGTCTCCGTCATGGTCGACACCTTCGGCACCGGGCGCATTGACCAAACCAAACTCGAAAATCTAATTCGCAAGCATTTCCAGCTAACCCCGCAGGGGATTATTGAGTCGCTCGATTTGCTGCGACCCATTTACAAAAAGACAGCGGCTTATGGCCACTTTGGCCGTCCGGACCCCGATTTTACGTGGGAGAAAACTGACAAGGCCGCAATCCTGAAAAAAGAGGCTGGACTATAAATGGCTGCCACAAAGAAGCAATTAGCTGGTGATGTAAAAGATTTGAACCTTGCCGCTAAAGGCAAACTGCGGATCGAGTGGGCCAATCAGTGGATGCCCGTACTTCAGATCATCCGCAAGCGTTTCCTCAAGGAGCAACCCCTCAAGGGAGTACGGATTTCTGCCTGTTTGCACGTGACCACTGAAACCGCGAACCTGGCCATCACTTTGCGTGATGGGGGTGCGGATCTTGTGCTTTGTGCTTCCAACCCCCTCAGCACGCAGGATGACGTGGCGGCTTCGTTGGTTAGGGACTACGGCATTCCGACCTACGCCATCAAGGGCGAAGACAAAGAGACATATTATTCCCACATCGTTTCCGCTCTGGACCACAAACCCCAGATCACCATGGATGACGGCGCCGACTTGGTCACCATGATCCTTATGAAACGGCAGGATCTGGTGCCGGGAGTTCTGGGCGGGACGGAAGAAACCACAACGGGCGTCATTCGTCTGCGCAGCATGGCGAATGACGGGGTGTTAAAGTTCCCCATCGTCGCCGTGAACGACGCGGATACGAAGCATTTCTTCGACAACCGATACGGCACAGGTCAATCCACCCTTGACGGAATTCTTCGCGCCACAAACCTGCTCTTTGCCGGTCTCCGCGTCGTAATTCTTGGTTACGGCTGGTGCGGGCGCGGAGTGGCGATGCGAGCCAAAGGCTTGGGCGCCGACGTGATTATTACCGAGATCAATCCCACCAAGGCATTGGAAGCGGTAATGGATGGCTTCCGCGTTATGCCGATGGCCGAAGCCTCGAGAGTAGGGGATGTATTTATTACTGTCACCGGAAACAAATCCGTGGTGGCGGGTCAACATTTCCGCTTGATGAAGGATGGGGCGGTGGTGGCGAACTCCGGCCACTTCAATGTGGAAATCGACATTCCGGCACTGGAAAAGCTCGCCGTGGCCAAGCGCAAGACTCGCGAATTCGTGGATGAATACACGCTGCGTGGGGGCAAGAAGATTTACCTGTTGGGCGAAGGCCGACTGATTAACCTTGCGGCGGCAGAGGGCCATCCCGCCGTGGTAATGGACATGAGCTTCGCCGATCAAGCACTTTCCGCCGAGTATATGGTGAAAAACGCCAAGTCGCTCGAACCCAAGGTTTATCCTGTGCCCGCAGACATTGATCAGAACGTGGCGCGGCTCAAGTTACAATCGTTAGGCGTCAGTATTGATACCCTGACGCGCGAGCAGGCGAAGTATCTTGCCTCGTGGTCGGAAGGAACCTAGATAAACGGCTACAAGCCAGCAGCCGACAGCTAACAGCCACCAGCGGACAGTTACTGTTGGCTGTGGGTTGTTAGCTGTCAACTCATTATGAAAGAATTTGCGACTTGGGCGCTCGACACCGCCGTTTCGGGCGGTGCCACATACGCCGAGGTGAGAGTACTCGACACCCGCCAGCGGTACCTCTCCACAAAGAATGGGCAGCCTTCCCAGGTCAGGGATTCGCAATCTCTGGGATTGGGCATCCGCGTCATTGCCGGGGGAGGATGGGGTTTTGCTTCCACCGATACCTTGACCCATGCGGATGTGGACAGGGCCGCAGCTTTGGCTGTGGAAATCGCCCGCGCCAGCGCTCTGACGAAGAAGCATGACGTCCATCTGGTCCCGGAAAAAAAGATCGTGGACCACTGGGCGGCGCCCTGCCGGATCGATCCGTTTTCCATCCCCGTTTCTTCCTGCTTGGAACTCATGCTCAAGATCGACGCGGAGCTGCGGAGCGTGCCGGGTGTGACCCTGGCGGAAGCGGCCATGGATTTTCGCCGCGTTGAACAGTTGTTCCTTTCCAGCCTGGGCTCCGAAATCTATCAGTTGAAGACCCAGACCGGCACCGGGTATGTGGCCACTTCCTTCGCCGGGACTGAGATCCATCGCCGTTCCTATCCGAATTCCTTTGGCGGGCAGTATCAAACCAAAGGTTATGAGCTCGTGGATGAACTCAAGCTGCTGGAGAATGCCCGCCGCGTCGCTGAGGAATCTGTGGCGTTGCACAAAGCTGACCAATGCCCCGCCGGCGTGAAGGACATTATTCTCGACAGCTCGCAGTTGGGTCTTCAGATCCACGAATCGATCGGCCACCCCATTGAACTTGATCGGGTGTTGGGTACTGAGGCAAATTTCGCCGGAATGAGTTTTCTGACCCTCGAAAAGCTGGGTACGCTCAAATACGCTTCTGACATCGTTAACGTCGTCGCGGACGCCACCCCGGCGCACGGCCCCGGGCTCGGGACTTTTGCCTACGACGACGAAGGTGTTCCCGCCCAGTGTACGCCCATTATCAAGGACGGCCAGTTCGTGGGTTATCTCAGCTCACGGGAGACTGCCTCGGCCGTGGGACTCAAGCGGTCGAGTGGAGCGATGCGCGCGGAGAGCTGGAACCGTATTCCCCTGATCCGCATGACGAATGTGAGCATCCTTCCTGGTGCCTGGAAGCCGGAAGACCTGATTGCCGATACCGACGACGGCATCTACATGGAGACGAACCGTAGTTGGTCGATCGACGACCTGCGCTACAACTTCCAGTTTGGCACCGAAATCGGCTGGGAGATTCGCGGCGGAAAGAAAACCCGCATGCTAAAGAACCCTAGCTACGGCGGCATCACCACCGACTTCTGGAATTCCTGCGACGCCATTTGCGGCCGCGAGTACTGGACCCTGTGGGGCACTCCCAACTGCGGCAAGGGGCAGCCCATGCAGACCATGGGCACGGGGCATGGAGCCTCACCGGCGCGCTTCCGCAAAGTGCAGGTGGGTGTCGCTTACTCCGGCTGAGGACATTGGTGATTGAGTGATTTGTGATTGAGTGATTTTAGGATTCGGATTAATCAATCGGTTGTAGCCCCAAGGCTGAATCCGCCATTCACTCAATCGCCAATCACCAATCACAGATCACAAATGAATTTAACTCGACAACGCGCGGAAGAAGTTTTCGACAAAGTCCTAAAGTATTCCACGGCCGATGAAACCGAGGCCATGGTTTCAGCAACCTCCTACGCTCTCACCCGTTTTGCCAACAATACGATTCATCAAAATGTGGCGGAGGAGACCGCGTCGCTCTCCGTCCGGCTGGTCAGTGAAGGGCGCATGGCGCGGGCCAGCACCAACAAATTTGACGAAGCTTCCATCCGCCAGCTTTGCGAAAACGCTCTGGTGCTGGCGCGGGTCCAGCCGCCCAACCCGGATTTGCTTCCGATGCCAGGGCCGCAGACTTATCGCGCCCTCGATCGTTTCTACAGCGAGACCGCGCAACTGACGCCGCAGACGCGGGCGGAGACGGTGGCCCAGGTGGTCGAACGCGCGGAAAAAGACGGTCTGACGGCGGCGGGAATATTTTCGAGCGGCTCCTCGGCATTCGCCATTTTCAACTCGCGCGGCATGAAAGCCTACCATGAAGAAACCATGTCGGAGTTTTCGGTGACCATGATGAGCGATTCCAGCTCCGGCTGGGCGAAGAAAACGGCGCCCTACTGGATGGAATTGGAGCCGACGGAGTTGGCGGACCGCTCCGCGCAGAAGGCACTCGCCAGCCGTGAACCTCGGGAGGTTGTACCGGGCCGCTACACGGTCATCCTGGAGCCCTCCGCGATGCTGGACCTTTTGGGCTTCATGATCTTTGACTTCAGCGGAATGGCCGTGCACGAACAGCGCAGTTGCCTGACCGGCCGCGTGGGCAAGAAGATGTTCGGCGAGAATATCAGCCTCCGCGATGATGTTTTCCATCCTTTGCAGACCGGAGCTCCGTTTGATGGAGAGGGAATCCCCCGCCAGCGTGTGCCCATTGTCGAGAAAGGCGTAGTAAAGAATCTGGTCTATGCGCGCCAGACGGCGCACAAGTTGGGCATGCAGCCCACAGGCCACGGATTCCCGCTGCCCAACGAGTATGCGGAAGCCCCCCTGAATATTGTCATGGATGGCGACCGGTCCAGCGTGGAAGACATGATCAAGTCCACGGAGCGCGGCATGCTGGTGACCCGCTTCTGGTACATTCGGGAGGTTGACCCGTACAAGAAAATCCTGACTGGCATGACGCGCGACGGGACGTTCTGGATCGAAGATGGGCAGGTCCGGCAGGGCGTTAGGAACCTGCGCTTCAACCAGAGCCTGGTGGACATGCTGGGCCAGGTGGAAATGATGAGCCCGCCGCAACGCACCGCCGGTGAAGAGTCTTTTGAAATGGTCGTGCCCGCAGCCAAGATCCGCGATTTTAATTTTGCTTCGACGACCAAGTATTAATCGTAATCGGTAATAGGGAGGGAGCTGCGGTCTTCCCTCCGCGCATTGACGCGCGCCTTGACAATCTTGGCGACCGGGTGTTAGAAGAATGGAATGCCTCCATGGCGCTATCGTCTAGGGGTTAGGACGTCAGATTCTCAATCTGAAAACCCGGGTTCGATTCCCGGTAGCGCTACCAAATCAAATTGCGCGGGTTGTCAGTTTCGCATCCTTTATTGAAGCTGGTTTAAAAGCCCAACAGTAAAACCGCTATTTTTCTGAGGCGTTCAAGAGCCGAACCTCATAGGCGCTCATCACAACTTCCAAGCCGTTCAGGCGAACCGTGACGCTCGCATCTCTTTTGTTGATGAGCAGGGTCTTGGTTGCCGACGCCAGAACCTCGACATCAGGGGAAGAAGATGTGGCCTTGAACAACTGGGTGCCAGGGCCGAAATAGTTGTTAAAGGTGTTTACGACCCGGTAGTGCGGACTGGCTTGGCCACCTTCCGCCGTCTTGGTCTTGGTGAACAGATAATTCCATTCCTGAAGCTCCGCGTCCCAGAGCAGCACCTCCGACACACCGCTTTCGAGCGCACGCAGGTAACAGGAGGCGTGGTTCGCGGCCGTAAACTGCGGATTGCTGCTCCAGCCTCCGTAGAACTCGGAGATCCAGATCGGAAGCGTGGTCCGCGAGCGGAACTGGGTGGCGATTTTCCCGAAGTAATCCGTCAGGGTCATCTTGCGAGCTTCTTCGCTGCGTTCGCGCGTGGGAGGGTACCCGGCGATCCAGCCGTCAAAGCAGATGAAGTCCGCCCCATGCTTGTGCTGGAACCAGTAATCAATCACCGGCCAATCTTTGGGTTTGGGTCCATCAAAGGGATAGTAAGGGCCACCGAGTTGAGCGTCGGGCCGCACGGACTTTACCGCATCGTAGACGGCATTATAGAAGTCCGTGAAGCGCACAGAGTCCCAATTGTCCCTGGTCTTGTCCCAGTAGCCTTTATACTCATTCCAAATCTGAAAATACTTCACGTCGGGATAGCGCAGCACAACCTTTTTGCTAAGCTCGGCAAAATCCTTTACGTGATTGTCCGCCACGCGGTCGTCTGCCCAACTGTCGGGTCCCGTCTGATGGGGGAAGTCCTCGCCGCTCGTTTTCATCCATCCGGGGGCTGTGCAAAGAGTAATAACGGGATTGCCGCCCATGGACCGGATCAGTGCGATGCGTTTGTCCAGGCTTCCCCAGTTGAATACACCCGGTTTGGGCTCAGGGTTTTCTGTGCCCCAGTCCATCAGGTGTTGGTTTTGATACTTCAGACCGGTTGCCAGTAACTCTTTGGCTCTGGCCACGGCCTGGGGGTTGCCATCTTCCCACTTCGGCTGTGTGTGCGTTACACCGATGCTGAAGTGGCTTATGCCCTCCGGAGTAGAACGATCAACCTGCACCATAACTGGTTCCTGCGCGTACACGGGCCCCGCAAAAAGAAGAAGCACCGTGATTGCAAACCACTCGCGAAACGGTCCGCCCAGGCATACACGGCGATGGTCGAGCATGTGGAATCTCCTTCAAGTCCTTTCTGTTCATCAACATAATGGAAAGGAAGCTATATCTTGCTTATTTTCATCAACATAATGGAAAGCCTGCTTTCGGACATATTTTCTCCATTTGTTTTCAATAACATAATGGAGGTTTCCTTCATTTCTTCCCCCCGCGTTTTCTTGCCACCTCGCGCCAAGGCTTAAGTAACTCTTTTAATTTCAATAACATATACTCTCGCGAGGTTTCCGCTCTCAGCGGTTAACCCGTTTTTTTTCTAGTACATAATGGAAAGCAGCAGCCACAATTGTAGCGCCGACCTTTGTGGTGTGGCGACCCTCCCATGACGGCCAAGGGCGGGACGCCGATGAATCGGGGCAGGCTGCCCATACCACCTCACGTTTTTCCTGGACTCGTGCCCAACGCCTTTCTCCTTTATTTTCATCAACATCGTGGAGAGATTAGTTTAACTTGCTTGTTTTCATCAACATCGTGGAGAGGCGGAAAACCGGCTCTTTCGCCCCCTGTGTTTTCAATATCATTCAGGCTTCGCTCGGCGAATTCTTGGGGGATTTTCTTCACGACCCAGGCTACGCAAGGTTAGACTAACCATTTTAGTTTCAATGATATAGATCTTTGAGAGGTTTTCGCTATTCATTGCTACCCCCTTTTATTTTGTTGAACATCGTGGAGAGCCGCACCCCGTTTCTTCGTATCGGCTCCCGTATCTCAACCTAACTCTCCTGATTTGAATGATATAAAGCTTTGAGACATTCTGACCATAAACAACTAACCCGTTTTGTTTCTGGTACATCGTGGAGAGCCGGAGTATGAGGTGCTGGCGGCTGGAGGCTAGGTGATGGGGAAAACCTCCCGAACCCAGCTCCCAGTCCGAAACCTGAACCACGAGTCCTGTATCCCGAGACCCGCCCCTGGCCCCTAATACCTGACACCTGGCACCCAACACTTGGCACCTGTTCCCGCTGCGCGATTTCACCCCGGCCCCACCCTCCTTACTGTAGGCTAGCAATTTGGCGACCACTTTCGCCGGAGATCCCTGCGAATTTCCTACCGGTAGGAAATTCACGTCGAATTATTTCTACATCTTCCTGCCGGCGGGAAATTCCGGCGCAGGTGTGCGACACAGAGTGGGAGCGCGGGCATCCTGCCCACTCTGGCACGGGCGCCCACCCCGGCGCTCTGAGCGCCGGGGTGGTGTTGACGCCGGGGTGGTGCTGAGGAGGCAACGAAGGAGTGGTGCTGATAATCATCACCGGGCCGAACGGTGCTCGGCCCAGGGCAGGGCAAGCCCAGCCCCGACAAGACCTGTTTGGTTGAGGCTCGGCCACGTTCGGAGTCGGAGAAGGAGCGCGGGCATCCTGCCCGCTCTAAGCTCTCTCGAAAACAGATTCTGCCGTCAGAAGCGTGGTAGCTCTCTGAAAAGCCGAGTGTTAACGTGGTTCGTGACGCCGAAACCCCGATTTTCATCCCAGTTGGGAGCGATAGCTCATGATTGGCTGTGAAAGAATCCCTAAACGAGCGAAAGCAAATCGCGCAGAGGCGCAAAGGCGGAGAGGGTGAAGAGAATATGAAGCACCTGTTTAATCTCCGCGCCTCGGCGTCTCTGCGCGAGATTTTCAATTTTTTTACAGATTCTCTGGCGCGCGCGCCCCGCCTGTGCACTTCCCGGATCAGGGAGCGGGACGCTCCCGCAAAAGCGGGCAGGATGCCCGCGCTCCCAGCTTACGTTCGGCCACTTCGACGTCTGCCCCCTGAGGGGGGGGGAATCGGGATTAGGCGTTCGGGGCTCGGGATTCGGGTTTGGGGGTTCTGAAATCTGAAGTCTCGAATCTTGAATCCGCACTGTCCGCTATTAGCGCGCCGTGCCCCATCCCGATTGACAACGTGCGGTTGCCGCTGGGGTATCGGGCAGAAATGCCCATCGCTCTTGACTCGCCGTACATACAAGTGTATGCTCTTGAGGCACAAGGATGAAAACCTACAATTTCAGTAAAGGAAAGCGCGGTCCGGTGCTGCCCGTGCCACCCGGCAAGGAACGCATCACCATCCGCCTGGACACCGACATTCTGGAATATTTCCGGGAGGCGGTCGAGCGCGCCGGGAGCGGCAACTATCAAACCTTGATCAACAACGCGCTGCGGGCCTATATCGAGGGTGCACGGCAGCCCGCGATCGAGTGCCAAACCGAAGCAACTCATGGTCCTTCCCCAGCTTTCTGGCAGCTCTCAGGCCGCGCTGTACCGCCTCGTCCACCCTAGCGAGGGTCTCACCTCGCTTCAGGACCTCCAGAATGTGGTCAGGCGTAAGCAAATTCAAAACGTCAAGAAACTGAGCGGCCTCCTCGAGGTAGCCTGGCAGTTCGAGGAAGGAATCGTCTGACCCGGGTGATGCCAGCAGCTTCTCGATCAGTACCTTTAGAACGTATCGTCTACTATCAGCCAACCTGGTGGCTATGAACTTCCGCAAGGACTCCGAAGCGAAGTGAATTATTTTGCTCTCCGTGTCAACCGTGAGAAAATTCAGCCGACTAATTTTCTGATCTACGTCGGGGGCCTCCAGTCCTAGCGTGTCTGCAACCGTCAACATAGTGTGCGGTTTTGAATCGTGAGCCAAAAGGGCGAGGATGCGCTTCATTTTGTCGTCGTTGTTAGGTACCTGGTGCCATTCTGCTTCGAAGAATTCAGGAGATTTCGAAGGAGCGTTTTCCAGGTATGAGGTAAGACTTACTCCAGCCTTTAATACTCTCCACACGCTGGCAACCCTTCCCGGGATTCCTCGGCAGATTCCGTGCACATCCTCCATTTGCTCGTCGGAAATGTCTTCTCTTCCTAATAGCGCGCTTGATTCCTCGATGCTCAGCAGGTTCAGCGGGTAAGATTGAATCGGAAGACTCCCAAGAAATAGGGTACGATACATCCGCGCATTACCAGAGAGTAGGGAGCGAAATTGGGGGACGCCCACCGGCAGAACGTCGCTGAAGAATTGGACCAGGATTTCGCGCCGTGACGCGTCTAACTCCTCAACACCATCGACGACAAAGAAGAATAGTTTCCTCTCCTGTTTTGCCTTGCGCTGTAAAGCAAGGCAAGATGATTTGAAGGCAGATATGTCAGCGGACCCAGCTTTGAGCACTTCCTCAGTTACAATCCAATAAACCTGTGTTAGTAAGTCTTGGAGAATTAGATCAGGATCATAGCTTAACTTGTTTGAGGCTGAGACAAATATCGAGATGGCTTGGTGCCGATGTTTGCGGGCAAATTGAGATAATACGGTTGTCTTGCCCATTCCCTCACTACCTTCCACTGTTACACCGCGAGCGGTGCCTTCGAAAAGCTGCTCGATCGTACTGACAACATTGTCGCGAGTAAGTTCGGGAAAGGGCGTGGGAGGGAAATTCATGCTCAACGACGGAAGGTCGACGACCGTGGCCTGAACAAAATTATCCTCTGGCATATGAGGCCCTCCAATGTACCGAGAGAGTAAGCCAACGCGGCGCCGATTACAAGCATGTAGCTGTTGCCCTGACTTGGGCGCGCGAAAGAGCGCAGGGTACATTAGAACAGCACTCGAAGCGCGGATCTCCGGCGTGTGACGGCCGGAGCTTTTCGTGCCCGCTAGCACTCGCCGGTTCGGTTCACTATTGCCTCCGTATGGCATTTCGTGAAAGTTGACCGCATGTCCAGAGTGGGGCGTCGGTTCCTTTATGACCGCGACATCTTCGTGGCCGTGGCTTACCTTGCGGGTATCCTAGCGGCGATTGTGGCATGGTTTTGGATGACGCCCATCCAGGGCTCGTGGGGTTGAAATTGATGGGACCACCTAACCCAGTTGCCCTGGGCTAGATTAGGTCGCCCCTTTGGAGCTCAAACGCGGGGTGGCGCATCCATGAAAAGTAGCGCCGCTCTTAAGGGCGGCACGTGCCGGGCTGAAGCCCGGCGCTACACCCGAAATTAGGACAGCACCGCATCTCGCCATATCTTGACCGTCACGCCGAATAGGGCCATATTTAGAATGTCTGCCTCTGAGGCATACACCAGATTTCCCAGCATTTGTGCGGGCCTGACGGCGACTTTTGAGGAGAAGGTAGGGATCCCCATGCGTAAATTGATAGCAATAGCGGCTTTCTTTTTTCTTGCGAACCTGGCTCATGCGCAGGACACCGTAGTACCCGGCTGGAGGCTTGTCTGGTCGGATGAATTCAATTACGTTGGCCCTCCAGACGCGACGAAATGGGGATACGAAGAGGGGTACGTGCGCCACAATGAGCTTCAATATTACACCGTCAACCGTTTGGAGAACGCCCGGGCAGATGGCCACAACCTCCTCATCGAACTGCGGAAGGAGACGCCGGATAGCTTTTTGCCCACTTCCATAAACGATGAATGGCATCGATACACTTCCGCCAGCGTCAACACTCGCAACACGGCATCGTGGATCTACGGACGCTTTGAAATAAGGGCGAAGATGCCTCAGGGCAAGGGCACATGGCCGGCCATCTGGTTTCTGAGTCCCCTGCGGACGCCGAATGTCCCAGGGCCTCCCCAGCCTCGGCAGCCTGACGGCAGCGAGGTTCAGGGCCCACGGCGAGGGCCGGGTGATGGGGAATCGTCCCAAGGCGAAATCGATCTCATGGAGAGCTGGGGAAGCCGTCCGAACCTAACCGCTGTCCATATTCATAGCAGCAAATGGCCGAACCCGTCTACGACTGTTCCCGTCGATGATATGTACAACAAGTTCCACCTTTACGCCGTGGAATGGTACCCGGATCACATGGACTTCTTCTTGGATGACAACAAGATTCTGACCTACACGAAAGACGCCAAAGTGGGTTGGAGTTTCGACCATCCAATGTATCTGATCATGAATATTGCGTGTGGCGGGCCTGACGAACCCGCTCCGGATGATTCCAAGCTTCCCCAGTTCATGACCGTGGATTACGTGCGCGTTTATCAGAGGATTCAACGATTGGGGTCGGAGTAAATACTTTCATTTTCAGTTTATACGCCGGTACGCTCTTGCCGTGATAGAATATCCACAAATTCGTCGTGTTGACTTAATGCTGGCTTGGCGCGCTGATGCGAACACTTTGGATCTTCCAAGCACTTGATTCGAGAATGACGAGTGAGGTAGCAGGTTAGGAGGCCAATCCGTATGAAGCACTGCCTTGATTGTGGTTTCGTAGGGCTGCCGAAACAGTGCAAGCCCGGCACATTCGGAGTGGAAGTGGTGCTCTGGGTGCTGTTGGTCGTTCCAGGAGTGGTTTACACCATCTGGAGATTGTCGTCTCGCTACGAGGGATGCGCGAAGTGTGGGAGCAAGCGGATCGTACCGGCTGGTGAAAACATGGCACAAACCGCCATTGGCAGAATGACGCCAACGCCGTCTGCGCAATCGTGGTATTGTGAGGCGTGTGGACAGCCCATCTTCAAGGGGGGCCGTTTCTGTGAAAGCTGCGCGGCTATGGTAGGTGGAACAGGTAGGGGCGCATCCGCGAAATAGGATGCCATTTGGGATTCCGCACGATCGTAAAATGCAGTTGGACTGCATCCCCTCCATCCGGGATGGGACGCCCTCTCCTGTGTGAGGAGAGGGCCGGCCGGCAATACTTGCTCACCGTAACACTTACGCGCCTTTCCGCCTTCCTGCGCTCGGCGGCGTGAAGCATAAAGTTTGCCGCCTCTCCCACCACACCTTCCTTGTCCCCGTACTTGCATAATGCCTGCTGCCTTTCGGGGTGGTCTTGCACAAAAGCTCACTCATGGATGGCTGAGCACGCTGCCATTCCCGGCTCGAGAGCCTTTCAATGGCTGAGCAGGGCCGGCAACCAGGTGGTCAGTGCTGGAACATAAGTAATCAGCATGACGCCGATAAACAGCACGATGTCTATGGGAAGCACTGCAAGTAGGACCTCACTTAGGGGCTTCTTAAAGCGGTAAGAGGAGATTAAGGCGTTCAGTCCTACCGGAGGCGTCAGGTACCCCAGTTCCATGTTGGCCAGAAAGACGATGCCGAGGTGGATGGGATTGAGGTGATAGGCCACGCCGAGCGGCACGAGGAGCGGCACCTCGATCACAATAGCGGCGTACATGTCCATCACACACCCGACAATGAGAAGAAACAGGTTGAGCAGGAGCAGGAAAACCCACGGCGAATGGATGGTGCGGGTGGTCCATTCCACGGCACGCACCACCAACTCCGAATCCACCATGTAATCCGTGACGCCCAGCGCCACCCCCCAAATCAGGAGCACGCCGCCAATCAGCAGGCCGCAATCGGCCATGGCGCGCGGGATGTCCTTGGTAATTCTCAGGTCGCGGTAGATGACCGTCTCGACGAAGAAGGCATAGAGAGCGGTGACGGCGGCCGCTTCGACCGGTGTGGCAAAACCACTGAAGAGCGCCACAAAGGCCACCGCGGGAAGAAGCAGTTCCCACTTTGCCTCCCAGACAGCGCCTCGGATTTCCGCCCAGCTCAAACGCTGAACCATGGCTGTGCCTCTGCGTCCCACAATGAGGCCCCACACCGCGGCCATCGCCAGCATCAAGGTGCCGGGCCCTATTCCGCCCAGGAAAACGTCCCTCATGGGGATTTTGGCGACCATCGCGTAGAGAATCAATGGAAGGCACGGTGGGAACAAGAGACCGAGTGAGCCTGCGCCCGTCACGAGCCCCAACGCGTCTTTCTCCCTGAATTGTGCTGCCACGAGCATGGGCGTCAGCAGCCCGCCAAGGGCGAGAATCGTCACGCCGGAAGCTCCGGTGAACGATGTGAAGAAGGCGCATACCAAGGTCGTGACGATGGCCGGGCCGCCGCGGAAAGATCCGAAAAGCGCCTGGAAGACACGCATCAACCGCTTGGCCGTTCCGGCTTCCGCCAGGAAGTAGCCCGCCAGCGTAAAAAGGGGCATGGTCGGCAACGAGGGATTGGTGACCAGGGAATAATGGTCGATGGAATTGGAGGCGATCGGCTCCTGCAACTTCCAAAAGAGGAGCAAGGCCGCGCCACCCACCGTCACGAAAACTGGAGCGCCCAACAGGGTGGCCGCCAGCAGGACAATCAGGGCCGGAACCATGAGTTGTTCCACGGGCAACGGAGATCGAGCGCAAAACAGAATCATGGCCGCGGAGATTGCGGCACAAGTTACTCGCCCTACCCAACTCTCTGAGGAGTGCCACAGCAGGTAAAACGTCAGTAAGGCAAAGCCCAGGGGCATGACCAATTGCACGACCCAGACAGGAATGCCATAGGCCAGGATCTTCTCCCCGGGCCTCTCCGAAAGCACAAACTGCAAGCTCGCCCAGCAGAGCAGAGCGCCGACAGAAGCCGAACACGCGCCGCAGAAGATAAGCGCCGCCGTCTTCTTCTTCCCCTTCAGCAATGTAACGAGAGTGGAAAGGGGCATCAGCCGGTTTTCGCGCGCCGCGATCACCGCCCCGACCATGCCGAGAATCAGAGTGAAATGCTGGACGAGCCCCGTCGAGCCGGAGATGCCGAGGTGAAGCGTCTTCCGCAGTACGCTTTCCACCAGAGGCAGGACCACCAGCGCCGCCAGGGACAGCGTCACGACAGCATTCTCCCCGTGGTGAAAGTAGCGGGGCCACTTCGACTCCTGCTTCTCCCGGGTCTCCGGGAACAGGATTTCGGCGGTGGGTACTGGGACAATCTTGGTCATTTCTCCTTGACTCCTGTGCTGCCCCGGTTGGTCGCCGCAGCGGATTTGCGATACTCCTGGAGCATGCGCTTCACTTCGTCAAACTCGTCCGCCGGAACCAAGCCGCCGCGGATCTTCGGGTAAATTCCTTCCGCCCAGGTCCGCCACTCGGCCTCGATCTCCGGGGTCGCGTGGTGGACGGTCAGACCGCGCTTCTGCATGGCTTCCACCGCTTGGTCGCTTTCTGCCCGGCTCGACTTGACAATCTCGACGCCAGCCTCGACCGCCGCCTTCCGCAATGCTTGCTGGGTGGCGGGGGGAATCGAATCCCAGGCTGCCTTGGTGATGAGCGCGGCCCCGCCCAGCGGAGCGAAATTGAGTTCCAGCATGTGAGGGCAGGGGCCGTAGAACTGCGCGGCCAGCGCATACATAGGAACTGTGTCCAAGGCGTTGATGAGTCCGGTTTGGAGGCCGGGGAGGATGTCGGCGGTCTCCAGCGACACGGGGTTGAATCCCAGCTCTTTCATGAGGTCGAACTGGTCGTTGTTCCCGGCCCAGGTGAAGAGCTTCATGCGCATGAATTGAGCAGGGTGGACGGCCGCGTCTTGGGAGAAGAACCTCACCCATCCGATATCGGCCCAAAAGAGGGTGACGAAGCCTCGGTCGGCAAGGCGCTTCTCCAGCGACGGCCGCATCTTGTCCCGGACATACTCGTATTCGTCGAGCGACCGGAACATCATGGGCATTTCCTGGAGTGCCTTGACCGACGGATCGATTTCGGAGATGCCGGTCATGGTCAGGATCGCCGCCTGGATCTGCCCCACACGCATCCTGCGGACCATGTCGGTCTCGCCGCCCATCCTGCCGTCGGGGTAGACAGTAATCTCAACTCCGCCCTCCGGGGCCTGACGCCACTTTTCCCTCATCTCTAGGAGGACTTCGTAAGCCGGTGTGCCCCTTGGGATCAACGTGCCTAGCTTGATTCGCATCGGCGCCGGCGGTCCACCCGCCCGCGCCCCGGAGGAGCCCATGAGTACCAGGAAGAGGGCAAGAACCCGCACCCACGACATTGCACCAACTGATCGGCTGAGTGATTTCGTCATTTGAATTGCTCCTCTGAATTGCTCCTCAATTTCATTCACATGCGCATTTCACTCCACAAAAAGGTCATCCACCCGTGCGAGCAGCCAGCGGGCGCGGCGCTGCATCATCAGGTTCTCAAGCCGCCACTCCGGTCTGGCATTGGGATCAACGGCCAGGGCGCGATGGAGCATCGATTGGAATTCGGCACGATCCTGCTTTTGGACTGAAACGGTCTCAGCCAATGATACGTAGGGCCCGTCAAGCTGGCCGCGGGACAATGCCACAGCCCGGGCAAAATGCTCTCGCGAGCGCGCCAAGGGATCGCCTTTGGCGCCTTGCCGGCTGGGCTCGTAGGTGATCAGAAAGCTCTCGATGGCCCCGGCTTCAAAGTCGGGCGCCAGCTTGTAGGCGCGATCAATGAGCGCCTCTACGATCGGCTGGTCAGCAATGAGGTCAGGGTTATCCTTGGAGAGCGAAATGGCTTCGCCCCAGCTCGCTGCCGTCCAATAAAGCAGTGGAACTTCTTTGACTGAGGTGATGCGCTGGACAACGGCTCGTGGGTTCTCGCGCAAGGCTTTGCCGAATTCCGGGTGGCGCACCTCAAGTCCTCGGAGCCCGTAATCGCGGGCACGTAGATCAAGGCGTCGGGCTCGCGCGCGCAGCCGGGTGGCCTCGGCGAGGTTCGTGTTCTCGATCTCGTCGGCATCTTCCTGAACAAAGGCATAGCTGTACTCGGTAAAGCCCTGGCAGACGGCTAGGAGCAGCCCGCGATGCTTGGGACTTTCCGCCAGCAGGCTTTCCATCAGCTTTAGGCTGAAAGGAACGGCGCTCCGAACCAGTTCAGGATCGTCATCGCTCGCGTAGGTGGCTCCACCGCCGGCGATGGCGTTGCCCAGCTTGTTGACGGCGATCCTTTTTACCGAACACCCGGAGCTCATGGATACTATGAGCAGCGTGCTTGCTATGGCAGCCAGGGTCCGACGCCACCGCGGCCAGGAACATCCCAATTTGTGGTCCACGGACTCTTGCCGGGCCCCAGACCGCCGTGGGGACAAGTACAGGAGTGAACGATGCCGGGACATCTTGAGACTAGTCTTCATTGAGGTGGCCATATTTTTCCGCTTTCCGCTGAGTTGGCTGCAACTTTTGTTCTGCTTTCCCCTAAGCCGGGTGCCACTTTACGTAAGCCGAAGCACGACATTCAAGCGACAAGGTTAGACATTGTGTCGATGTCATGCTTTGCCGCTATGGTGGCAGCGCCTTTTCATTCTTATATCCAGAGAGGGGAGTGTGGGAGGGTTTCAACTTAATGATTCTAAAGAGCGGGAGAAGTAATAGCCGTGGCGGGAGTTAGGGTATCAGGCCGAGGTGACGCACGAATTCATGGAAGCGCGGGTCGGCACGAACGTTGTCGAGTCCAGGTTCGTGACCCAGGTAAATAACGTAATCGCAGCGGTCCTCTACCGCCTGGTCCATCCAGCGGAATGCCTCATCCCTATCGTCCAAGCCCGCCGCGACCCCGATCATGTAAACCGCCGGAACATATTTCTTCTTGGAGAGGTCCTTGAGGGCGGCCAGGTAGCTTCGGGCTTGGGCCTTTTCACCCGAGAGGGCGTAAGTGCCGCCAAGTGCCATCATCAGTGTAGGGTTATCGGGAAAGAGGGCGCCGGCCTTCTGGAACTCGGCGATGGCTTGCGGGAACATGCCCTTCCGCCCATAAGCGCGGCCTCGGAAATAATAGGCCAGGAAGAAGTTGGGATTGAGATCCAACGCCCTTTCACATTGCTCGAGAACCCGATCATCCTGACCGGCGTAAAAGAAAACTTGGGCAGCGGCCATGTTCATGATGATCGAGAGCGGATCGAGCTCCTGGGCCTTTTGTATCTCTGCAATCGCCTTATCCATTTGGTCTGTCGCGACAAGGTACAGTGCGTACCACTCATGACCGGTGGCATAGCCTGGATTGAGTTCCAACGCTTCTCGAAACTGTTGCTCAGCCTCCGGTCGTTTCCAATCGTAAGCGAGCCGGATATAAGCAAGGGAGATGTGGGCGTCAGCGAGCGAGTTGTCAAGCGCCAGAGCTTTCTCAGCGGCTTCCTCCGCCATGGGCATGGCTTGACGGGGAGGCAGCGCGTCGTTGGGCACCGAACCTAGAAGCTCATAGGCATCCGCCAGGCCCGCGTACGCAGGGGCGTATTTAGGATCTGCCGCGATGGCCTGCTGGAATTCCTGGATGGCATTGGCAATCGATTGGGGAGTTCGCTGGTTCCACTCATAGCGGCCGCGCAGGTAGGCGTCATGAGCCTTGGGGTTCACAGGGTGCGATTCGGTAAGGCTGGCCTGCTCCTGCGGCGTCAGCGCGATTTTGATTTGGCGCGCGATGGCTCCTGCAACATCACTTTGCAATGCAAGCACGTCCGCTTCGCTGCGTGAGTAGCTGTCAGCCCAAAGTTGGGCCTGGTCGCTCACCTGTATGAGTTGTGCAGTGATGTGGACTTCCTTGCCCCCGTATTGCGTAACACTCCCGTCCAGAATGTATTTCACCCCCAGGTCGCGCCCAATCTGATCGATGCTCTTAGCCCTCACATTCCGAGCCGAAGTGGGGGCGATCACGCCTAACCTCTCCGGATGCAAACGCGCCAACTGGGTGGTCAGTTCCTCCGTGAACTCCATGCAGAAGTATTCCTGATGTTGGTCGCCGCTTAAGTTTTCAAAAGGGAGCACGACCAGCATCACTTTCGCGAGGGGTCGATGAAAGAGCTGCCAGAGGAAGAAGAATGCCAGGACGACGAGCACGACTGAAACTGCCACAACGCCGGCGTGCCGCCTTATCGCCTCAAAACCTTCTTGTATCCAAAACCTACGGTCAGGCTCGGGAGGGTTGGGCGGGTCCTCCCGCTTGCGCCGCCAGGCTTCCAGCTCAGACTTGTAGGCGAACACCCGACCCTGAAGCCGGTGAATGGGCAGGCTCAAGACCTCCTCCCACCGCTGGGCGGTACGTTGCTCAACCTTCAAGTAAGCCGCGATTTCCCCCCAGGTTTCCAGACGCTCTTCCACCGGCGGCGTTTGAGCGCCCAGTCGGAGTTTTGAATCGAAGCTCTCGTTGGCCACGTTAGCTTTCTGCCCAAGTGAGTGCGTTCGCGTAATGCTAGTCCAGTTGACCCTGGTATGCAACAGGCATTTGAAGGGCTGTGGCCTCCGTAAAAAGACGCTCGGGGGGGCTGGAGTCCTTGGTTCACGCCGGACTACTCTCGAGGCGATCTTCGTGGTGTAGACCTTACGAGAAGGGCTCGGCCAGAGCTCGATGTTCGCTCGGAACCCGGTATATTGGCTTCACGGCCGAAACAAGCGAGGGCGAGTAAATGCTGTCGCGGTTGCGGATAAAGAACCGGGACGGTATTTCTCTGGCGATGACCGCCCCAACTGCTGGAGCTTCCAATCCGCTTTGTTACAGCTTTCGGATATCAGCGACTGACGAGCAGGCTTATGAATGGAGCTAATTCATTCATCTTAAGCAGGTAGCTGGCGGGGACGACGGGACTCGAACCCGCGACCTCATGCGTGACAGGCAGCTTAGGCTAGGGTATCTCGTTGATTTTGCGGCACGCTTGGCAACGTAAGAGCACGCAAAAGCACGGCAAGAACACTCAAGTGGTACTGATTTGGTACTCGTTTCGTTTCACCTACCATTGAGGACATCCGGAAGGGCGTATCGGAGCTGCGAAACAGAGCGATCGGTCGCGTCTTCCATGAACTGGGCCTCATTGAGCAATGGGGAAGCGGGATTCAGCGCATGAGTGCCGCGTGCGAGGAGGCGGGGTTGCGCGTTCCGGTCCTTGAAGAGATTGGGACGCATTTCCGGGTAATTCTGTCTGCGACACGGACCGGGCCGATTCGCATTGATGAGGTGGATCAGGCAATCCTACGCCTCCTCGAAGAAGGAAGTGGCCGGTCGACAGCGGAGATCGCCAAGACTATTTCTCTGTCTCCGCGCGCCACACGGACGCACCTTGCCGATTTGGTTAGGCGAGGTCTTGTTATCGAGGTCGGTAGCGGACCGCAGGACCCCAGGCGACAGTACTTTCGAGCCGAGAACTAAAACGAAGTCCTTGCGTGCGCCCCCACGAATTTATCGGGGCCAACACAAGGATCGCTTCTACCACGTCAGGCGCAACGCGAACTGGATCTCGCGCGGGTCGCCCTGTCCGCCCGAAGCCTGGCCGTCGATGGGCTGCACCGCGTAAGGTCCAAAAACTCAACTCAGGGCAGTTCCCCTCCCCAGCAGGGTCCGAGGGGCGCAGGATTTCGCCGGATCAAGGATCACATCTCGTCAGGTGCTCCCGGGTCCACACGCCTCACGGCTCGGGACGGCCGCCTGCAACCAGCCCACGAACGGTGCGCACACGGCACCGGGATGAGGGCCGACGCCCCAGCTGATCATCACCCCTCGGATTTTGTTTGCACTCCGTCAGGCTGCCTCACAATAATAGTAGCTCAGCATTCCGCCCAGCCGCTGGCGGCAGC
>JBEKLF010000053.1:0-37550 GCA_050010335.1 Terriglobia bacterium | reverse complement strand
ACCCTACGACACAGCCGCCACCCGTCTCAACACGCCCCCATTCCTGCGCCCAATTCCCCTCGTCTCGCCGCTCCTGCCTCCCGCCAGCCTCGCGCCCTCCCCCACTGTCTGAATCGCAGTATCACGATGGATTAGTTTGGGCGGCAGCCTCACGCCCTGTATAATATGGGCGTGCCCGTTTTGAATGAAATCGACCGTCCAATGAGGAATCGAAAACATGGCTAAAGCCATCGGACGTTTCATTGTCGCTGATCCAAACGTATGCCACGGCCAGCCTACCTTTCGAGGGACGCGCATTTTGGTTGCGGATGTCCTCGATCAAGTGGCCAACGGCATGGCATGGGAAGCCATCATTGAAAACTGGCGAGGAGCTCTCAGCCATGAGGCCATCGCGGAGTCCGTGCGGCTGGCGAGAGAGATCCTGATGAACCACAAGGAAGAGCTTGTCCCCGTCGTCCAATGAATATAGTCGTTTGTCTGGCAGTAAATCTATACGAGGCAGCAAGTTTCATCCGCCGTTTCCTCCGCCATCCGCAGTTTCAGACGCAGGCGAATCGCTTGGGCAAAGTCATTCGGGCCAGCCACATCGGAATTACTCTTTGGCGACTGCATTCTGACGAGGAAGAAAAGACAGGATGGCCTGGCTAAGAGGAAAGACCAAGCCAAGCTCGGTTGCCCTATGACAGGCCCCGGCTCGGGCGGCTTGGCGGCGCGCAGCGCCTTAAGAAATGCCTCACTCGCGCCTGCGGCCTTGAGGGTTTGGTAAAAATCCTCAGACGGGGCGAAATCAATCCCGCGCTGCTCGATCAGTCCCGGGCGAAAGATCGCCATACCTTTAGTGAAGGCCAGGCGTCAATAAGGTGGGGGGTGAAGAGAGTAAAAACGGGTATTGCAGTCCATGCAACGGAGGGGTAGAACGGAAAGCCAGGCAAGAATCCACCGCTCGAACCACCCCCGCCTCCGCGATTGGCAGAGATTCATGCTCTCGCACTTGGGGCAATTGTCACTGAACATAGTTTTCGAGTGTGAGTCCATCCACGAGGGAAGGGAGTTCGCTGCGGCCATCACCGGCGGCTTATTTCCCTCTTATTGCCCGGCCCACACGCCGCATCCAGGCCAATTCTTCCTCGGACATTGGACCAAGCCGTTGGGCCTCGAGCGCTTCGTTCATTCGCTTCTCATCGGCGGGGCCGGTCATGCACACATCCACTTCCGGGCGGCTCATGACGTAGCGGTAGCAATCCGTGGCGGTGGGGACGCGCTCGTTCTTGGGAATCGGAAACGCGCCCGAAATCAAGGCCGGCATCCTGGCAGTGCCGGTGAGTTGGCCCGAACTGGTGGCGGTAAAAGCAACCATGCCGGGACGCTTGTGGGGGGGCAGGAGGGGAAAGATTTCCTTTTCCGCGCCGGGATGCGCGGCGTTGTAGCGGAAATGAACGACGTCGAAGTCGTCATAGATGGCGAGCCTGGGGACCAGCGTGCGCCGGTGCGTGGAAACCGCCAGGAAGCGCGCGAGGCCGCGTCGCTTCAGCTCGCGGGCGGCATCCAGAATTCTCCGTGACACCGGCTTGTTCCACATGCCGAGCAGCAGGACGTCCGCATAGTCGTAATTCAAAGCCCGCAGAGCGCGCTCCAGGCTCCAGCTCACCAGCCCCCCGATCCGTGCGTACGATTGAATCACCAGCACGAATTTGTCGCGCTGGGGGCTCAGGCGCTTCAGCCCTTCACCGAAAGAGGCCAAGCGACGGCTTCCCCAATAGACGTAGTTCACGCCCTGCTCGAACGCCCGCTCCAAGGCGTCGCCCGGAAGTCCATAACTGGAGCTGATTCCCAACCGCCCCACTTTCAGACGTGTGCGGCCTAAGGTCCAGCGCTCGAAACGTTCGGATTGGGTTTCCATCGTGGGTCCCTCATCAATGCGCCAACCGGCAGATTATGCCACGGTTTGCGCAAAGTAGGCAGGGTAATGGCGGCGATAGGTTTTCTTCTCGCGGTGGGAGCGGGCGAGTTCCATGTAGATTCCCAGGTCGCGGTCAAGGTCAGCCTGCGTGCCGTCGAAGTAGAAATTGCGGATGGGAATGCCGCCGTAAGCCTTTGACAGCTTCGGGTAGATAGCCTCGCTAACTATGCCATTCATGCAGGTGAACGGGCTGATGTCGATGATGCCGTCGGCGCCGTGCTTGGCGTGGTAGGCGGCCTTGCCGACGCTCAGGACCATCTCGCCCAGCGCTCCGCCGGTGGGCAGATAGGGCCAGGCCAGCTCCAGGACTTCCTCAATGGGAGGCTCTTCATAACCCATGAAATCATCCTGGAACGGCGCGATCAGGGCCTCTTCATCAGCGTGCTGGATGTGCGAGCGGATGAAGGTCTTGGCCATTTCCCAGGAGATCTTGCGCCCTGTCAGCAGCAGCTTGCGTTTGGCCTCGTTGTTCGTGTAAGCCACCCACTCGCCGATGTGGCTCAAGCAGCACTCCGCGCCGTAACTCTCCAGCTTGCGAATCAGGTCCTCGTTGGAAAAGGTATTCAACCGGCAGAAGATTTCTCCCACTACGCCGATCAGGGGGATTTCCGGGTCGTAGAGCGCCGGGACGCGCCGGAAGCGGTCGCGGCAGCGGGTCATCGCCTCCACCAACGAGTGGAGCTGGCAACCGGCGTCGGCGCAGCTATTCTCAACCGTCGCGCACACATCCTGGAGCGATTCCGCGAAGGCCCGGTCGGCCGCGCCGGGAGTGGTTTCGTAGGGGCGAGTCTTCAGCAGCGCGCGATGCACCGTATCCGCGCACACCAGCGCCCGCCACGCCATGCGCAGGAAAGGCGTGGCAATTTCGCCGAGGTCGGAGTAGCCATTCTCGCTGCTGGGTGAGAGCACCTGCACGCGGTTGAAGCCCGCCTCGTTCAGAATCTTGCGCAGGAACGGGGCGTACTGGCCGAAGCGGCAGGGGCCCTCCGCCGTCGGCATGAAGAAAGAGGTACGGTCCGGGTCGAAGCTGGGCAGTTCAGTGACGCGCAAGAAATCGCCCACCGTAACCTTGGCCGGATAGCACTCGTCGCCGCTCGTGTACTTGGCGCCCAGCTCGCGGGTACGCTCGTCGGAAATCGGCGTGGGCTGGGCATTCACTCCCAGCCAGCGAAACGCGGCGGCAAACGCTTCCGGGCTGCCTTCGCCCATGGTGGGAATGTAGACCGTCCGGCCGCTCAGGGGGTTTCCAGGGCTTATTTGGCGGCGGACATGACGGTGGCCGAAGAGGGACATCGCAAGAATCCTTTGCTGTCGAGATACGCTTCGCAACGCGTGATGTAGCCCGCGTCATTCCCGTGGCCGTCGAACTGGAGCACCAGCGAGGGCTTGCCCGCGGCTTCATCGATGAACGATTTGATATAGGAGTCCGGCCCGCACTTGAAATTGGAAATATAAACCAGGTGCAGGTTGGGATAGCGCCGGGTCAGCCGCGCCGCGGCCAGAATGCGCCGGCCGGAACTCCAGTACATGTTGGAGTTGACGTCGGTGATGTCCTCCTCGTCGAGGGGCAGGACTTCCATGGGCAGGACATTCACGCCGTAAAGGGTGCGCAGCTTGCGAGGAATATCGCAATTTACGCTGCGGTCGAAGAGGTTGTAAGGCCGCCCTACCAGCACCAGCGCGGGCTCTCCCGTTTCCTCGAGTTTTGCGAGCGCCTCGGCGCCTGCTCCCAGCAGCGCGTCGGTAAAGGCATCCTGCGCGGCGTAGGCGGCCCTCACAGCATCGGCGTTGATTCGCGGTTTCACCCCCAGGGTGCGCGCGAACTCCGCCAGTTCCTTCTCCACGTGCTTCGGCCCCAAGCGGAAGTGCACGGTGGGGGCAAGATACTTGGATTGGGCGAAGTCAAGTTGGGGGGCGGCGCGAATCACGAAAGGCAGAGTCTGGTTCCAGGGGCAGAGGTGAGAATCCACCTGGCTTTCCGGCGCCTCCGCGTTCACGGCGTTGGGGAGCAGAATGTAATCAGCAGCCTTCTCCAGCAGATCCTGGACGTGCCCGTGCGCCACCTTCACGGGGAAGCAGGGTTGCGCGATGGTCAACTCCTCGCCCGCCGAGGAAATCTTGCGGTCCGTCGGCGAAGACACCACGACGTCGAAGCCCAACTCCTGGAAGTAAGCGCACCAGAAGGGGAAGCGGTCGTAATAGAACATCGTGCGCGGAATTCCCACCGTGCGGCTGCCGCCCCGGCTGGGCAACAGAACCTCTTCCAGCAGCTTTTCGCGCCACTCGATCAGATCTTCGATCACCGGCTGGCGGTCCGTGCGCGCCCGCTTGCGGAACTTGTCGGAGCACTTGTCGCCCCAATACGTGCGCTGCCCCTCGATGTTGAATTCCTTCATGTCGCAGAAATTGGAGCACGCCTGGCAAACGAACTCGCGCGTGGTGAAGTTCACGCGGTCCAGATCGTAACCGCGAAAACGGCTGGGGTGGCCGGCGTCTTTCATGCGGTCGCGGGCGATCAGCGCCATGCCGATGGCACCGATGACGCCGTTGTGCGGCGGCACGATGATTTGCTTCCCCAGGATCTGCGAAAACGCCGCCGCGACGGCGTCGTTGTAAGCCGTGCCGCCCTGGAAGAAGATCACCTTGCCGATCTTGCGCCCGCGCACCACGCGGTTCAGATAGTTGAGCGCCACCGAATACGCCAGGCCCGCCGCCAAGTCGCCCACTTCCGCGCCCTTGTGCATGAGGCCGGTAACGTCGCGCTCCATGAACACCGTGCAGCGCTCGCCCAGCCGCGCCGGGCTGGCGGACTCGAGCGCCAACTGCGCGAATTCTTCCTTGATGGAAATTCCCAGCTTCTCCGCCTGCTCTTCCAGAAAGGAGCCCGTGCCCGCGGCGCAGGCCTCGTTCATGGTGAAATCCACCACCACGCCCTTGTCAATGCGGATGAATTTGGAATCCTGCCCGCCGATTTCAAAGATAGTGTCCACGGGATCCATGCCCATCTGATTGCAGACGTGCATGGAGCCGGTCTTGTGCGCGGTGATTTCGTCATTCACGGTGTCAGCGCCCACGAGCTCGCCAATCAGCTCGCGCCCGGAGCCCGTGGTGCCCACGCCACGAATGTCGAGCGTCCCGCCCAGCTCAACTTCGATTTCCTTCAGCCCGCGGTCCACCACTTCAATCGGCCGCCCTTGTGTGCGGAGGTAAATCTCTTTCAGCAGGTATCCGTCCGCGTCGATCACTACCAGGTTGGTCGAAACCGAACCGATGTCGATGCCGAGATAGGCTTCCACTCGCTCTGGCTGGGCCGAACGGTGTTCGGCCGGGCGAGCGCCGCTCGCCCCTACGCCGCCGCCCGCCGCGTCGCGGACCGGTTTCTTGCGGTCACGCAACAGCAAAACGTGCTCCATGGAGAGCGGGTCGGTGCACGCGAAATTCTTTCGCGCCGCCTCGTGCTGCCGCAACTGGTGGATGCGTTTGAACGACCGCTTGCGGTATTCCTCTGATTCCAGCATCGCCGCGCCCACCGCTCCCAGCCACGCGTAATGCTCGGGGATAATGAGGTCGGCCTCTTTCAGCTTGAAGGCCTCGCGCAGGGCGTTGCGCACTCCCTGGTTCATCGCCACTCCGCCGATGAACGCCACGGGAGGCACCACGGCGCGCCCCTTCACTAGGCTCGACTTGTAATTGCGCGCCACGGCGTCGCAAAGCCCGCGCAGAATCTGCTCCGTCGAGTAGCCCTTCTGCTGCGCGTGGATCATGTCGGTCTTGGCAAACACCGAGCATCGGCCGGCAATCCGCGCGGCGCAACTGGCGCCGCACGCCGCCGGACCTACTTGTTCAATCGAGTAGAGCAGTCGGGTGGCCTGCTGGTCGATGAATGAACCCGTTCCCGCCGCACACTCGCCGCTGGTCTGGTAATCCACAATGCCCAGGTGCTTGCCGGTGACGTTCGGGTCAAGCCGCAGGTATTTGGACGCCTCGCCTCCCATTTCGAAAACTGTGCGCACCTGGGGGTAGAACGTCCGCAGCCCCTTGGCAATGGCGCGAAACTCATTTTCAAAGTAGATGCCCAGAACCTTGGCAATCAACTGGCTGCCCGAGCCCGTCACGCGGATGCCCTCCACGTCCTCTTCCGGAAGGAAGTCGTAAAGCTCCTTCAGCAGGTCGAACGTGGATTGGATGGGGCTGCCTTGCAGGCGCCGGTAACGCGAGAGCACCAGGGCGCGCCCCGAGAATGGGCTGGAATCCGGGAAGGAGGCCGCATAAAAAGTCTCGGATTTCTCCGTGAGGGTGCGGAAACGCGGTCCGTCGTCCGGACCGCCAATGGCCACAAGCTTCAAACTCACCGCGCCGATATCCAAACCGATGTTGATGCTCATAAGTTTAGGTGCCGGGTGTCAGGTGCCAAGTGTCCGCGCAATCCAACGAGTGAATTTCAACTCGAATGCGCCACGGGAGGTTTCTGGTGTTCTCCCTGGCGCCTAACACCTGATACCGGACACCTGTCTTTTCATTCGGGTCAAAACACGCTAAGCGTGACTGCAAATGAGAAAGTCGGGCAATTTAGATTCCGAGCGCTGATTGAAGGTTCAGAATGCGACAATTTGGCCGATAAAAACGGAATCATAGTCCGATTTCTAATGACATAGTGTCGTGGGCCATTGGGTCATCGAGAGAAGTGAAAATCGGATCATCGGGCCATCGGCCGATTGAGAATCGTCGAGTCCCATAAAGAGAACCCAGCCTCATAATTCAGAATTTAGAATTCAGAATTCTGTCCATCTCATTTCTTTTCATCAACATTCTGGCCTCGCGCCAATAAGTTGTTTATTTATCATGAACATTCTGGCCTGCCACTGAATTTGATCCAAATCAAATTAATATCTCGATTGTTTTCAAATGCATTCTGGGATAAGCCTTCATTTATTAATCCCCCTTCTTTTTCGCCGTCATCGCCGATGGAAAAAGTAACCCTTTTAGTTTCAGTGCTATACGTTTTTGATGATTCTCCCTCCCGGCCAATAAATCTTTTGTTTTGTAGTACATTCTGGCCTCCGGTGTCATTTCTCGGACGGCCAACCGTGGTATCCTCGGCCCCCGCCTTCGGGAGAATCCTCGTTCTGCTGGCGTGCCCGACCCACTTTCTCGCCAACATTTCGGGCCGGTGGAGGTCGGGGCTTGCCATGCCCATGTCACGCCGTGATGATCCTCTAACAGGCCCAAAATTCCTGCCCAAAAGAAGAGAGTTCCCGGTCTTAGAAAACGCATTGTCATCCCTCGGATCCCGAACTGAAATCTTGTTATGCGGATTTCGTAGCGTGCGTGGGCAGGGATTGACGAAGGAGGGAAATTTGCGCGCGGTTAGAACATCATCCGACGGTGACACATTATAAGTGTAGCACCCTACGCTATGGTTGTCAAGCACAAACTAACAATCAAAAGAGGCTACAAAATGTCGCCGGACAAAATGTCGAGAGCCGAAAATTGAAAGTAATCGTAGCGCGGACCCGTTCGGTAGGTCCGCGGCTTCTATATCCCCATAGTGGACGAACCGCGGACCTCCAAAACAGGTCCGCGCTACGCCACTTTGCCATTTTCCCGTGTCATGCCAGCCCCAATGACATGGTATAATGTAACTACGAAACGGTAGGTACGAGGAATGCGCTTTCACTTACAGAGAGGAAGACGGCGACGAGGTGATCCGCATCATCTCAGCGCGAAAAGCCAGTCCGTCGGAGAGGAGGGCCTATGGGGAAGGTAACTGGCCGCTTGGCTAAAGAGATAGAAGATCTAAGGCGAATGAAGGATGAGGAAATCGACTTTACCGACATTCCGGAAAAGATCGATTGGAGCAATGCGGTCAGAGGGAAGTTTTACCGGCCTCTTAAAGAGTCACTGACGATTCGCATCGACGCGGATGTTCTCGCCTGGTTCAGAGCGCAAGGAAAGGGATACCAGACGCGGATCAACGCCACGCTGCGAGAAGCCGTTGCGGGCCACATCAGGAGGGGGCGGGTGAGAGGTCCACGGTCCCGAAAGCAATGAGCATGATGTCTACCTCGCAAGAGGCTACAAAATGTCGCGGGGGGGGGGGAGAGCCGAGGGTCGAAATGTGTAAATCAAAAACACGCACAGCGCGGAACTACAAAACAGGTTCGCGCTACTCGCTTGGGTGCTCAGGATCGACAAAAAACCATTTGACTTGTGAAGAATCTAAGGGCAATCCTGGGTCATTATCTCTTTATTAACGTCGTGCGCCGATTGCCTACGACCTGAAGGGCGTGTTCGAGCAAGCCGTAAGAGCCCTTGAAGAGAATCCGCGGCGGGGGCTCAGGGCCATCTCGGCGGTAGTGGGCGTGGAACGCCACACCGTCGAAAAAGCCTTTCGATTGAACGACGGCAAGCCGTTTCGAGAGTTCAGGCGCGAATTGCTGGTTGAGACGTCGATAAACTGGCTGCGCCGCAGGCCCGCGGCACCCCTCAAGGAAACTGCTTTCCTCTTGGGTTACAAATCGGAGCGAGCATTCGCCAGATTCATAAGAAACTCATTTGGCTGCTGCCCCTGTGAAGTCCGCAAGCAGTTGGCAAATTCGGGCCAGCCCACGCGCAAAGTGCGAGCACAAAACCAGCACTCTAGCAGCAGCTAGCCCACCCGGTCAGTTTGTCCCACCGGCGCGTTAGGTTTTGCGGCGTCTTTCAGAACCCGCCACTCCAGTCCCATCTTCCTCCAAAGTGTCCCTCGTTTATCCTTGAATAACCGGATGAGAAGCGGTAAACAGTCACAGTAACAGGAGAGCTTCATGCAAACACACACGAAACGAAGAACCGTTTTGGGGTTGCTGGCGCTCGTCGCTTTGGCTGCGGGTGGGTTTGTGGTATTGACTACGTGGAGTGCCGCTGTACCCCAAGAGCGCTCCGGCTCGTCCCGTTCCTGCCCAATCGCTTCGTTGGCTGCTGCCAACAAATCTGGGGCCTTTGCAGCGGGGATTAGCCCACAGGCTGAACCGACCTACCCGCCTGGCACCATTGACGGCGCCAAGCACCCCGAACTGATCCCTGACGAGGTTGCGTACAAGATGCTTTTTCTTTCCGTGATGGAGCCCGCGAATCTTACCGACGCCCAAAGGGCGCGACAGGAAGCCAAGCTGCGAATGATAGGCTTTTCCGAGGAGGATAAAGCCGGCTTCCTCGCAAAGCTGGGCGAGTTTCGGGATCGGATGAGAGATTGCGGAGCACGGACTGCGGAGATCCTGAAAGCGACGCCCAATCCCCCGCGCGACAGCGCAGAGCGGCAGGAGTTGTCGGATATCGAAGAGCAAGCCACCGCAGGGGTCACCGACACGGTGGAAGCGCTGCGCACCGGTCTGACCCAGGAGGGCTTTGGCAAGTTTCAAGCGCGGATGCTTGGCTTCAAGCGCACCATCAAGGCCTTCCCCATGCGGGAGGGGGAGAGCGGCCAGTGAGCTGGCGCCTGACGCATAGAATCGAATTGAATGGAGGCTCATCATGAAGGGTCTGCATCGGGCAGAGGTGCGCGGGAATAACCGCTGCCCATTCCGTCTGTGGTTGGTTGTCCAAGTGATAGGGGCCGTCCTGAGCTGTGCGCCTTTGCTTTCTGGCGCCTACCTTTACGAATCCGTGAGCTACTCGATTGGCTCCAACGGAACTATTTACGCCACGGGGGTGACCAACGCTGGAGGCATGCAAGACCACTCCGCTTGGGTCTGGACCGTGATCGGAAGTCCCAGCGGGCGCCTCGGCGAAGGGTACGACAGCGTCAATTCGGGCGGTTACGCGGTCGCCAACGCTTCCTTGGCGTTTGATCAGACCGATATCGGAGCGTATGATATTTCAGCCAGCGGGGGAGGAACTTGACCCGTCATGGGTAACCTGGGATCAGGTTACGCATATTGGTACTTGGACCTTGGATTCTCATTCATATGTTACTATGACCCCATTGAAGTGTTGGGGACTTGCGATTATAACTTGTATGTAACCCCGACGAATGGTTGCGCGACATGCGCCTGCAACAAGGGTACGGCAATTTCAGGCTCGCTGTTGGGGGGTGGGTGCCCTCCGTACGTACGGGCAACGGTTCCCTGGTACTATGACCCCGACGAGGGCCAATACTACTGCCTTCCGGTTGCCCTACCATTACCGAGCAACTCGCTGTGCGCGTGCGAACAGCACGGCCCGTTCTAGCGAAGGGAAGAAAGATTTTGTGTTTTCAAGGCTACAGCTTGTCGCGAAAGGGTCTGCTCAATGTGAGCGGACCGCGCTGGTCCATACCGCGCTGTAAGAGTGAACATCCACGCACAGGGTGCAGGCAAGCGTCAAGCGTGACATGCTAAGATTGACAATCAGAAGGGGTCCAGGGGACCATGGATGACCGGAGCAAGGCAGGGCTGCGGGGGCCGGTGAGCGTCTGCCGGTTGGACGAGAGCATGTTTATTAGCGACTGCACCGGCAACCGTTGCGATACTGAACCTAAAGAGCAGACCCATTGGACAATCACCCGCTATCACCTGGACGGCCGAATCGCGCAGTGCCACCGCAACAGACGCGACGGGTCAGAGTGGACCACTACCTACACCTACGACGCCACTGGAAAGCTGCGCGAAATCGAAACGCGTGAGGCCACCGGTTCGGTTTCTAAGACTACCCTTCACTACGACCAAGGCGGACGTCTTCACCGCGTTACCGGAAGGGAGGGAGGCGGCGCCGAAAATATTCTGCAGACATTCACCTATGATGAGCAACATAAGACCAAGACCCAATACTTCCATTCGATGCCAGGGCGGGCAGGCTCGGTGGCCTTGTGTTACAGCGTCGAAGGCGCCGACGCAGCCTACTCTGCCCGCGGCGCGACCTCGATGACGACGGTGTATGACGACCAGGGCAGGTCTATGGAGACATTATTTCACGACTCGCAACAGAGGGTACTGAGCCGGGTGACTCTCCGTTACGACGACGATGGGCACGTGGTGGAAGAAAGCCAGACCACGGAGATGGAAGAGATTCTTCCCCCTGAGATGCACCCTCGGTTGAACGCTGCGCAGTTGCAGAGTGTAAAGGCCATCTTTGGGCTTGAAGCAGGGGCCCAGCGGTCGAAGCAACTGCACCGCTACGACACGGAAGGCCACCGGGTGGAGACGGTCCTCCATGTGGGCACCTTCGGCGTCGAGTGGAAGATCATGGATTACAACCAGCAGGGGGACCTGAGCGAGGAGAAATCAGTTCACGACTCGAAGCCGCCCTCCATTGACGACCAGGGTCGTGTGGTTGAGCCGAGCAGGCCCTCTGCGCCCAAGACGCCCAACTCTGAGGCACGGTTCTCCTATCAGTACGATGAGCACGGGAACTGGACCGAACGTGTCGTCTCCACCCGCCAAGAGCCTGACAAGCCATTCACGGTTTGCGGCATAGACCGGCGCAGCCTTTTCTACTACCCCGCTTGACTGCTGGCTACACCGAGGTCGTGAAGTCAAAACTCAGCGGAGCAGCTCCAAAGTAATGATGCGAGCCGCCGAGCAACGGCTCGCATCCGGTCTCCCCCCATCGGATTGACGACCATTTTATGATCGGTGTGCCGTTCGCACGGGGGATTAACCCCATCTCCAAAACCAACTGGGAAGGGACGGGTGTTGAGCCCGACGTAAAGGTCCCTGCGGCCGATGCGCTCTCAACAGCGCAGAAGCTCGTTGCGGATAAACAGCGCGCCAAATAAAAGTTGGTGAAGCTGGCTGGCGCTTACCTTATGAGTTTGCATCAAAACCCTGGCCCGCGACCGTTTGTGTAATGGCGCCCTCGAGTCAGAGCGGCAGGTTTTGGTTTTCAAGCCATGTGCCGTAAATGCTGCCCTCGGAAAAAAGCTGCCCCGGCTGAACAGACTGCGGAAAAACTCTTCCCGTAAAGGCCTCGTCAGGGGCCAACCGTGAGTAGCGGAACTCTACCGCCGCAGTTTGTCCAGGGCTGAACGGATTTCAGGATTGTTGGGGTCAGCCGCCAGCGCCGCTTGCAGTTCCTCCACGGCTTGGGCGTTTCGACCGGTGGCGGCGTATATCAATCCCAGATGGAAGTGGGCATGGCTGTCGGTGCTCTTCATCCCGAGCGCCGCCTTAAAGGACTTCTCGGCACGGTCGTGATCCCCCCACTGGGCGTAAATGTAGCCCAAATGGTCGTAGGCAGCGAGGTTGGGCTCGCATTCGAGGGATTGAAGGAACTGCTGCTCCGCCTGGGGGAGCCGGTTCGAATCAAAATAGAGTTTGCCCAGCATGTTATGAGCGTTGAAGTTCAAGGGGGACAGGAGCACGGCGGCATGAAATTGTTCCTCCGCGCGATCCATCTTGCCCGTTTCGGCGTAGGCCGCCCCCAGGTTCATATGCGCGTCCTCGTTTCTCGGATTTAACAAGAGGCTGCGCTCCAGGAGCGGTATGGCCAGGTCAAGGCGCTTTCTTTGCGCATAGAGTGCGCCCAGCAACTCGAGTGTTTGGTTGTTGTTGGGTTCCAGACGCAGGGTTTCCTGCCATTCGCGTTCAGCCTTGTCGGAATCTCCTCGAATCCAGTAAGCGAGGCCTAAAGCGTCGTGGCAACGGTAGTCGCCGGGCTCGGCCGCCAAAGCTTGCGTGAATAACGTGATGTCATCCTGCCAGTCCAGCACGCGCACGCTGATGCGGAGGGCGCAAAGCGAGGCTACAACGCAGCCGGCGACCAGCAGGGTTGTTCGCAACACCTCACGGCGGCTCGATGCCGCTTGCCACAGGGTCGCGCACGCCCAACCGGCAACAATGCAAAACCCCACCGAGGGCAGATAAGCATATCGCTCCCCAAACACGTAAGCACTCATCAATCGAGCGTTCAGAACCGGAGCCAGCGTAAAGAACAGCCACGGAATTCCAAAGGAGGCCGGCCGCGCCCGCCTCCAGAGGTCGAAAAACAGATATGCGCAAAGCCCCAGCGCGCCCACACCCACGAGAACTGGAATTTCAAGAAAGTTGATGCTCGCATGGAAGGGGTGAAACGCTGAAAGGCGCGCCGGCCAGAGGAGTATTCCCAGGTATTGCCCCACGAGCGCCAGGGCGGAGAGCAACGTCTCTGGCAGGTCGATCGGGTGCATTCCGGTGGTGTGCGCGAACACCCCCATCAGCCGAACGCGCAGAAGCGCGTAGCCCAAACCCACCAGCCAGAGTGGCCCATAACGAAGCATTTTTTGGAACGGCGTGGTCTCCCCTCGGTCCCCACGGTAGAAATGCTCATAGACCAAGGCGAGCAAGGGAAGCGTCAGCGCCTGCTCCTTGGAGAAAATGGCCAGAACGAAACTCGCTGTCATGGCGGCTTCAGCCCAAATTCTGCGCTCGCCCCCCGGAGCCGCGATCCGCAGGAAGCACCAGAAGGTGAGCAGGTAAAAGAGGGTCACCTCAAGGTCCGTCACCGCGGAAATCCACGCCACAGCTTCCACGTGAACAGGATGGAGCGCGAACAGGCCTGCGGCGGCGAATGCGGCAACGCGATCCCCTAGCAGTTGTTCAGCCAAGAGAAATAGAACCCCCGCTGCCGCCGCGTGCAGGAGCAAGCTGACCAAATGGAAACCGTAGGCCACGGGGCCGAAGATTTGATAGCAGAACAAGAAGCACAGCGTGGCCAGGGGCCGGTAATAAGGAGTTCCGCCCTGCGCTCCCAGGCTTGAGAATAGGGTTGTGGTCAGTACTTCCCGCAGATGCTGGAAGTTGTGCACGTAAGGGTTGTCGAGGATGAGGACCCTATCGTCATACGTGTAAGCGAAATCATTTCGGAGGATGCCGATATAAGGCAATGTTGCAAGCAGCAGGAGAACCATCAATGGCCAGGGACCGGCAAAGAAGGAAGCGGCACGCTGCGAAATGTCCGCCCCGTGTGCCGCGGGCGAGCGGTTTTCTGTTCCATCCCGGGGGTTGTTCATGGACGCGTCTTAAATTGGGCGACGGCGAAGGGGGGGTCTCCTCGCATCGGCCTCTCCAACCATTCCGGTATCATGTCCCGCACATTCCGTCAAGCAACAGAATGTGCGGCTGTGGTCAGGATTGAATTAAGTAGCGCGGATTTGTTTTTGAGGTCCGCGGCTTGTCCGGCCTGAAAGAACCGCGGACCTTCAAGAACAGGTCCGCGCTACTCCCTTTTATCCTTTAGCCTTAACAGTTTACTTTTGCGGCCCGTCCTCCGCATTTTTCCCTTGACAAACTAACCCACTCGTACTAATTAATTAGTATGAGAACCAAGAGCCGTACCCTTACCGAGCAGGAATTGGAAATTATGAAGGTGGTCTGGGAACTTCCAACCGCCACGGTGCGCGACGTCTATGAAGCTCTGCTGCGCCGGCGCAAGATTGCTTATACCACGGTCATGACCATGATGAATATCCTGGAAGAGAAGGGCTACTTGAAAAAGCAAGCCGGGGAGAAGGCCCACGTCTACCGGCCCGCGCAAGCCAAGGCCAAGGTCATCCGGTCGATGGTGCAGGAGTTTGTTGAGCGTGTCTTCAACGGCTCCGCCGAACCCCTCCTGGTGCATCTGGTGAAAGACCGCCATCTTTCGCCCGCGGAGTTGGAAAAGATGGCGCGTGCCATCAAGGAGAGCGAATGAGTCCTCCACTCTGGTTTGCCAACTTTCTTGCTTACTGCCTTCAGGTGATTCTGATGGTCCTGGCGGGAACGGCCCTTCCCGCGTTGTTTCGCCTGCGTGCGCCGCGCGTCCTGCTGGCTTACTGGCAAGGACTGCTGGTGGCTTGCCTGATGCTGCCCCTGCTTCAGCCCTGGAGGCCTCCAGCCCTCGCCTCCGCGGCTGGAGGTGGGTCGGTTTCGATCAACTTTCAGGGTCTGCCGGCGGGTACGGCAGACGTCCATCCGTGGCTTTATCCCCTCATCGCCGGTGTGTTGCTCGCGGGAATGCTGGTTCGCTTGGCGTGGTTGGCGCTGGGGGTTGGAAGGTTGCGGGCGATTCGCCGGGCGGCACGCGCGTTTGATCCGCTCCCCGATTGGGCGTGTGAACTTGAGTCGCGGCTGGGCTCCTCCCCTGCGTGGTATCTCTCTCCAGGAATAGAAAGTCCTGCCACGTTTGGCATTCGTTCGCCTTCAATTCTTCTCCCGGAGCGCTTCCCCGCACTGAGCGAAGGCTTTCAGCGCGCCATTGCCGGGCACGAATTGTTGCACGTCGCGCGGCGGGATTGGATTCTCAACCTGGTCGAGGAACTTATCCTTACCGTCTTCTGGTTTCATCCTGCCGTGGCCTGGGTGGTCAATCGCATTCGCCTTAGCCGCGAGCAGACTGTTGACGCGGAAGCTGTTCGCCTGATCAGCGCACGCAAGCCTTACATGGGTGCACTGCTGGAGATTGCCAGCGGCGGAACGGGTCGCGCGCTGGGAGCAGCGCCAACCTTTATGACGGAACGGCAGCTTGCGCATCGAATTGAACTTTTGGTGAGGGAGGTTACCATGTCGAAGCCACGCCTTTATGCGTCAATTACTGGAATCGTCGGATTGTTGATGCTGGCCGGGGTTGTGGGCGTTTGGGCGTTTCCGCTGCGAGCGCCCGCAGAGGCCGCCGCCGGCAGCCAGGCGGCAGAGGAGAGAAGCTCCTCTGCTGAGATCCAGCCGGTCAAGAAAGTGCCGCCGGTCTATCCCCCCGCGGCAAAGAAGGCGGGCATTCAAGGGATTGTGAGGCTGCGCGTTACCATTAACGAGGACGGCAGCGTCTCGAATATCCAGGTTCTCAGCGGCGACCCGCAACTTGCCAAAGCGGCGCTTGATGCCGTTCAACAATGGCGCTACTCGCCGAACGACGCGGTTCAGGTCACCAATGCGGCCATCAACTTCACCCTCGACAAGGACGGCCCGGCCACACCCGGAGAGCAAAGGACCAAAGAAGCGCAACCGGCATCGAAATCCAGCCTACAGCCCGTGGCAAAGGTGAATCCGGTTTATCCCCCCGCGGCGAAGAAGGCCGGCATTCAGGGCATCGTTGTCCTGCGCGCCACCATTGCGACGGATGGCAGCGTCTCGAACCTGGAGGTGCTGAGCGGCGATCCGCAACTCGTCAAGGCAGCTCTCGACGCTGTTCAGAAATGGCGCTACCCGTCGGGCGACAAGGCTCTTACCACCGATGTGACCATAAACTTTACCCTTGCGGATGGCGGCGGCTTGAATGGGGGAGTGAGTGGCGGCGTGAGCGGCGGTGTAACTGGAGGTGTAAGGGGAGGAGTGGCCGGTGGCGTAAGTGGCGGTGTGACCGGTGGGGTTTATACCGTCGGCAATGGTGTTAGCGCCCCCGACCCCATTTACAAGCCGGACCCTCCCTATACCAAGGAGGCGAAGGCCGCAAAGATTGAAGGCACAGTAGTGCTTCAGATTATCATCGGCGTCGACGGCGCGGTGACCAACGTGAAAGTAGTCAAGGAGTTCGACAAAGGGCTAACCGAGAATGCCGTGGACACGGTGAAGACCTGGAAATTCAAACCTGCCATGAAAGATGGGAAACCCGTCCCTTGCAAGGTCTCGGTCGAGGTGGGCTTCAGGTTATTTTGAGCCGGGTGCGGGGCACTCTGTTCTTACAGCTCTTCCAGCTACTACAAGGGATGACGCGAAAAGCCCCGGATCGCTGAACTACGTCGGCGCAACGCTTCCATTGATGGCGACGAGGGGGTGATTTGCGAACCGCCCCGGGTTCAAACTGTAAGCTGTTGGCTGTAGGCTGTCAGCTCCCTCTTTTAGATCTTTCCCCTCCCGACAATTCCAACTGCGGTCCCGACAAACTGTCCTCTTGACAATCTAGAGGAGAGGTCTATGCTCATCTCGATAATCAAGAGGAGAAACCCATGGCGGAAAAAGTCAGCGGTCTCGTGCAAGGCACCCTGGACATGCTTATCTTGCGAACCCTTGCACTGGAACCCATGCACGGGTACGGAATTGCGCTCCGCATCGAACAGATCAGCCGGGGAGTGTTTCGCGTCAATCCGGGTTCGTTGTTTCCCGCCTTCCGCCGCCTGGAGCGGGAGGGATGGATCAAGCCGGAGTGGCGGCCGACGGAGAACAATCGGCGCGCGAAGTATTACACCCTTGCGGAGCGAGGGCGCAAGCAACTGAAAACCGAAACCGCGGAATGGGGAAGACAAATCGCGGCGATCACGCGAATCATGGAGATTGTCGATTGAACGGCTGCCGCTTCCCATGCGGGTTTTCAATCGACAATCGGCAATCAAAAATCGGCGATTTGGAGACAGACCATGTCAATCCTGCGAAATCTAACGAGCGGTCTTCGGGCGCTGTTCCATAAGGAAGAAGTGGAACAGGAGATGGATGAAGAGCTGCGCGGTTTTGTGGACGCCGCGGCGAAAGAAAAAATGCGCGCGGGAATGAGCCAGGGCGAAGCCCTGCGCGCCGCGCGCGTCGAGATGGGTAGCCTGGACGGGGTGAAAGAAGAAATCCGCCGCAACGGCTGGGAATCAAACTTGGAAACGCTCTGGCAGGATTTGCGATATGGCGCGCGTCAGTTGCGCCGCAATCCCGGCTTCACAGCGGTCGCCGTGCTCACCCTTGCACTCGGAATCGGCGCGAACACGGCGATGTTCACCATCGTCGATGGCGCTTTCCTGAAGCCTCTGCCGGTTTCAGACCCGAGTGAATTTGTTCGCATCGGGACGCAAGAGGCTCACGGCGTGTACTCTGAGGTTTCATTTCCGGACTACCTCGACCTCCGAGCTCAATCCACTTCGCTATCGGGCGCCGTCGCCTACGACCGGGAGGCCCGGTTTGTGAATTCCATTGATGAGTCGAGCATGGTCGCCGTGGACGTCGTTTCGCTTAATTATTTCGAATTTTTGGGAATCAAACCCATGCTTGGTCGCGCGTTTCCTCCGGAAGCGGAGGGATCTGCGTCTTTGGGGCCTACGGTGGTGATTAGCTATACGCTCTGGAAGAACCGATTGGGTGGCGATCCGGGGATCGTCGGGAAGACCATCCGGTTGAACGGTCAAAGTACTACCGTTCTGGGAGTTACTCCTGAGCGCTTCCGGGGGTTGGAGAGGTTTGTTCCCACCGACGCCTGGCTGCCCGTGGACGCCTCCGAGCCCTCAGAAATGAAACACCGCGAATCGCGCGCTTTCGAGGTGATGGGGCGGCTGCGGCCGGGCGTGACCGCGGAGCAAATTCGAGCCGAACTCGACACCATGGGCCACCGGCTGGCCCAAGCGTACCCCGCCACAAACAAAGCTGCCACATTCTACGGCGAACCCGAATCTGGACGGCAACAGGGCTTTCTCCTCATTTCCCTCTTCCTCATGTCCCTGGTGGGGCTGGTCCTCATGATTTCCTGTGCCAATGTTGCGGGTCTGCTTCTGGCGCGCGGTGAAACGCGGCGTAGGGAAGTCGCGGTGCGCCTGGCGTTGGGGTCGGGCCGTGGACGGCTGATCCGTCAGTTTCTCACCGAAGGCCTCATGCTCTCGTTAGGCGGCGCGGTCCTGGGATTGCTGCTCGCCGCGTGGCTTATCGCCATCGAGCCTTCCTTGCTGCCACCAGCCCCGATCCAGCTCGGCCCGGACCTGCGGATTGACGCACGGGTCATGCTCGTCACCCTAATCGTTTCGCTGCTTGCAACATTAATCTTCGCCGTTGCGCCGGCGATCCGAGCTTCGAAAGCTGATCTTACCGGGGCGCTTAAAGGGGGGGAAGCAAGGATTGCGCAAGGTTTCAGGCGTATGACGTCACGTAATGTCCTCGTGGTCGGCCAGGTGGCGCTCTCCGTGCTGATGCTGTCGGCGGCGGGGCTGTTCCTGAGAAGCTTGATATCAACACTTCGTGTGCCTTTGGGATTCAACCCTCACAAGAATCTACTCGTCGTGCCCGTAGGGACCTTGGAGGGCAGCGAAGAGCAGAAAAGAAACCTGTTGCCCACGATTCTGGAGAGGGTCCGGGGACTTCCGGGGGTCGTGCGTGCCACCTCCGCGAGACGAATTCCGCTGAGCGGCTCCGGGGGCGGAGCCGAGCTTAGGATCTCCATCCCGGGCATCGAGCTGCCCGAAGGTCAGGAGAATGTCGCGGTCAAGTTCAATGCGGTTGGCCCGAACTACTTTCAAACCGTCGGGACACGGATTCTCAAAGGCCGCCAATTCAGTCCCGGCGACAGCGCCAACGCCCCCAAAGTGGTCCTGATAAGTCAGACCATGGCTCACCGTTTCTGGCCGGACCAGGATCCAGTCGGGCATAGCCTGCGAATCGAAAAGAAGGACTACGAAATCATTGGGGTGGTCGAAGACGTCAAGATCAATCACATACAGGAGTCGCCGGAGCCTTACATGTATTTCCCCTTTGCCCAGACTTCCTCTGGGGGAGAACTGATTATAGAAACCACCGGCGACCCGCGTCTATGGATCCCGGCGGTCAAGCGGGAGGTCCGGGCCGTGGACAAGGCCGCGGTGGTTGTCTGGATTCAGACGGCCGTCGATGTTCTCCGCTCCGATGAGAGCGTATACGTTCAGCGCATGGCGGCGGGTCTGGTGGGCAGCTTGAGCTTGCTCGGGATGTTCCTTGCCTCCGTGGGGCTCTATGGGGTGGTCGCTTATCTTGTAAACCGGCGGACCCATGAGATTGGAATACGGTTAGCCCTGGGAGCGCGACGCAAGGAGATACTGAGTCTCGTCTTGCGCCAGGGATTAATTCTCGTGCTGGTTGGGGCCTTCGTCGGCCTCGCCCTGGCCTTCGCGACAACTCGCTTTATGTCCAGCATGCTCTATGGCGTAAGCCCCCTCGATCCGGCTGCTCTACTGGGAAGTGTGCTCCTGGCCGGCATAATCACCTTCGTGGCGTGTTACATCCCCGCCCGCCGGGCGACGAAGGTCGATCCCATGGTGGCGCTGAGGTATGAGTAAGGCAGTGGTTCGTGGCTAGTGGTGAGCGGTGGCACAGGCACTCCTGCCTGCGGGCTGTGCACCGGGTGCACCAGTTCGCAGCACGGGCAAGAGTGCCTGTGCCACCACGAGGTTGGACAATGCGCATTAAAGTGATCGTCTTGACGGGCAGCGAGCACAAGCATTTTTTCGATCGCGAATTGGGGAGTTGTTTAGCAACTCCCCTCCTGGAGCCAGCAGAGCACCGCCGCGTTTCTTTTTGTCAATGGGACAGATTGTCTCTTGACAAAACGAGTCGAGTATTATAGGCTATAGTTGCGATGAAGGCCAAGCGCAGTACGGCCCCCACAAAAGTCTCCCAAATTCACGAACGCGCTCTCAAAATCACCCCACACAAAGAGATGTTAAAAATGAAGGTTGCTCCCAATGGTTTGTTGAAAACAAAGGGGCGAAAAAAGTGCTCCCAATGAGTTCATGAAAACAAACGAGTTATTGTGTTTTCGTGATGAGTTGTTGAAAGGAAAGGGGATAGGTGGAAATTGTGAATTCTGAATTCTGAATTCTGAAGGCTGTTCCGAACCTGTCTTGCATGCAGTTGGGTCACTCGGTCGGGACTTAGGATCAATCGCCACCGCTAAATTCCCGATTACAACGGCAGTGAAGAGTGTCGAGTGGCATGAATGCCGGGTTCGAGAATCGCAAATCAAGAGAGCAGTGACGAGTGAGGAGCTGGCTGACCGCTTTCGGATGGTCTCAATCGAAAATCCAAAATTACTCAATGAACCGCTGCTTCAATCACCAATCACAAATCGCAAATCACAAATCACTCGATCACCCGATGAACCGATGGCCCGATGAACCGATGGTTTTGACAGTGGCCTGCCGCTGTGTGAAGATAGCGCCGGAGAATCCCCATGGCAAAAAATCGTCGCATTCGAATTATCGTGGCCTTGGTCTTGTTTATACTCGTGTTCCTGCCGCTGCTCACCAACGGCGTAGGCCTTCTGGTGGATTGGTTATGGTTCAATCAGGAGCATTACCGCCTGATCTATCTGACTATTCTGAAAGCCCAGATTAACCTGAGTGGAATAGTGGGCGTGGGCTTCATGATCGTCGCCGGCCTAAATCTCTTCATCGCCCACACCCTGGCGCATCGGCAAGCGCCTCGGGTCTACAGCGAGTACATTGAATTCGCGCCGCTCGAACGGTTCGGCGCGCTTTTCCGCTGGCTGATCTGGGGGGGCGTGCTCTTTGCGGGCTACTTGGTAAGCCAGTGGGGCATGAACCATTGGCTAACGTATATGCGCGCCCAGCATGTGCCGGTGATGAACATTGCGGACCCGCTGTTTGGCCGCGACCTCGGATTCTATCTTTTTCAATTGCCCTACATCTGGTTTCTTTACCACCTGGCGCTGATTACCGTGATTTGCTGTCTGGTGAGCGCTGCTTTCATGTATCTGGCGGAGGGCGGCGTTTGGGTGACGCCGCACGGTCCGGTAATTGCCCGAGCGGCGCGCGCGCACCTGATGACCTTAGGCGGGATTCTCTTCCTGCTGATTGCCTATCGCTTTCGGCTGGGAATGTACGATCTGCTCTATTCGCCGCGGGGAATGGTGTTCGGCGCGGGCTATACGGACGTTCACGCCGCCCTGCCTATTCTGCGGGTGTTGCTCGTGATCGCGATATTGACAGCAGGCGTTTTCTTTGTGCGTGCCGGCACGACGGATATCCGCACGCCGCTGATCGGGATTGGCGCGATGGTGCTGGTGGGAATTCTGGGCGGATCAATTTACCCGGAAATATTGCAGCGGTTTGTGGTGGCGCCCAATGAGATCGATAAAGAGCGGCCCTACATTGCCTACTCCATCGAATTCACCCGCAAGGCCTACGGGCTCGATCGCTTCGAGGAGCGCAGTTTCTCCGCTGTGGAAGATTTGACGCTCGACGACATTCGCCAAAACGAGGCGACGTTCCGCAACGTCCGCCTATGGGACCACAAGCCGCTGCTGACCACCTTCGCCCAGTTGCAGGAAATCCGCACCTACTACGATTTCATGCACATTGACAATGACCGCTACCGCATCAATGGGGTTTACCGCCAGGTTTCGCTTTCCCCCCGCGAATTGAACCCGGCGAGCTTGCCGGAGCGGAATTGGATCAACGAGTATCTCACTTACACCCATGGGTACGGACTGTGCCTCGGACCGGTGAACGAATTCACCAGCGAAGGGCTGCCGGTGCTCTTCATCAAAAATCTTCCCCCTGTTTCCAATGTTTCGTTAAAGGTGACGCGCCCGGAAATTTACTTTGGTGAGCAAGGCAGCGACTATTGTTTTGTCAAAACGCACGCCAAGGAATTTGATTACCCCCAAGGCGACAAGGATGTTTACACCAGCTACCAAGGTGAGGGAGGCATTCCTGTCGATAACTTCTGGCGGCGCCTTTTGTTCGCGCTGGCCTTTGGCGAGAAGAACATTCTGTTCTCGTCGGACATCCAACCGGAAAGCCGCCTGATGATTTACCGCCAGGTCCTCGATCGCGTCGAGCGGCTGACGCCATTCATTCACTACGACCACGATCCCTACATGGTCATTGATGACAGCGGCGCGCTCTATTGGATTCTCGACGGATACACGAGCTCAACGCGCTATCCCTATTCGGAACCTGCCCCCCACGGCGATAATTACATCCGCAACTCGGTAAAAGCCACCGTCAACGCCTATTCCGGCGAGGTGCGGTTTTACATTAGCGACCCGGATGACCCGTTCATCCAGACCTATGCGCACATCTTTCCGGGAGTCTTCCATCCGCTCGCGGAAATGCCCGCGGACCTGCGCAGCCACATCCGCTATCCCGAGGAGATTTTCGCCGTTCAAGCAAACATGTACGCTGTCTTCCACATGACCGATCCTCAGGTGTTCTATAACAAGGAGGATTTGTGGCGCATCGCCCAGAGCGCGGCCGGAGGGTCCGGCACAGCCATGACTCCTTACTACAACATCATGAAGTTGGCGGAAGTGGGCACGCGCGAGGAGTTCATCCTGATGGCGCCGTTCACGCCCGCGCGCAAAGACAACATGATCGCCTGGATGGCGGCGCGCTGCGACGATCCGAATTACGGCAAGGTTCTGGTGTTTACGTTCCCCAAGGAGAAGCTCATCTACGGTCCACAGCAGATTGAATCGCGCATCGATCAGGACCCGGGAATCTCGCAGCAGCTAACCTTGTGGGGGCAGGGCGGCTCGAAAGTAATTCGCGGCACGCTGCTGGTGACCCCGGTGCTTAATTCCGTGCTTTACGTCGAACCTCTGTATCTTGCCGCCGACACAGCCAACGCTTTGCCGCAATTGCAGCGGGTTTTGGTGGCGTATTCCGACCACGTCGTCATGGAAGCGACACTCGATGCGGCGCTGACCAAGATATTCGGCGGCAGCGTGACCACCACACCGGCGCAGCCTGGATCCGCTCCCGGCCAGCAGCCGGCACCCGGACCCGGTGCTGCCGGCGCCAAGCCTGCCGCCGCTCCCGACACCCAGGCGCTGATCCACGAAGCTAATGGGCACTACGAGCGCGCGCTGCAACTCCAGCGCCAGGGCGATTGGGCGGGGTATGGAGACGAAATCAAGAAGCTTGGTGAAGTGCTGAATAAGCTGGCGGCGCAACAACATTAAACCAAGACCGTGCCAGGGGTGTTAGAATCTCATTGAGGTGCTCGATGAGTTGGCAGGACCGGATCAGCGTTGACCCCGCAATTTGTCACGGCAAAGCCTGCATCACAGGTTCGCGGGTGATGGTGTCGGTGGTATTGGATAACCTCGCCGCGGGTGAAACCTCGGAACAGATTGCCACCGCTTATCGGCTGACCGCGGAGGATGTTCAAGCCGCTATCGCCTATGCCGCGGAATTGGCCAAGGAGCGATTTGTTCCGCTCAGAGTCGGTTAATGCAATTCAAAATGGACGAGAATCTCCACCCGGACTTGGCGGAGTTCTTCCGCCAGCACGGCCACGACGCCGTAACCGTCTGGGATGAAGGACTTCGCGGGAGGAGTGATCGCGACATCCTTGATAAATGCAGGGCCGAAGGCCGCGCGCTCCTCTCGTTCGATTTGGGCTTTGCCGATATCCGCATTTACCCACCCAATCAATACCCTGGCTTGATTGTGCTGCGCCTCGAGAACCAGACCAGACAGCAGCTCATGGATATCGCGCCGATGGTTCTGGATCTTTTGGGAAGAGAACCGCTGCCGGGACATCTGTGGATTGTGGATGAATCCAGCGTTCGCGTGAGAGGCGGATGAGGAAGGTCCTAGCCGTTCCGTTAGAAGAACTCGGCGAACATTTCGCGCTGAACTCCCGGCAAGATGTGAAGATCGTAGCGCCGGAAATTCTGGCGGCGGAGTTAATCGCGAAACTCAAGGCTGCGGGTAGGGTGCTGAAACCGGAACTGCCCCTTGATGGAGTTGAATGGCGGCACTGCGCATGCGACGCTGCTAATGCGCTCTGCGAATCGCGCGAATTTGCCGCCGGACTCGCCGACAAAACATCAGGCCCCTTCGCGCTTTGCTTCGCCAACGAAAAGGGTCCGCAGGACGCTCACTATCACCCGCGTCATTTGGAAATCTACTTCTCCGAGCATCCATTGGAAGCAGAATACCGCAACGACGCGAATTCCCCCATTGAGCACGTGAAGCTTGCGAAGGGAGGCGTGCTCATTTTCGCCGCAGGTGTTGTGCACCGCGCGCGCTTGGGCGGTATGACCGTGGTGGTTGAAATTCCCGCTGTGAAGGATGATAAGGTCGTCACGCCTCTATGAGCTAAGACCACCGGGCTCGAAGTGCTTTGGCCTGCGGCGTCATCAGGAGCGGTCAAGGACGTTCGTCCAGCAGGGTCTCAATCTCCCCGGAGAGCTTAGCTTGGAGCTGTTCCGAGCGATCGTAGCCGGTGTGGACCAGGCGGATCCGTCCGGACGTGTCGATGATAATCAGCGAAGGGAAGTCTTCTACACCAAGGCCTTCGAGGCACTTCTCGCTGCCGAAAGCAACCGGCAGGGTGTAGCCCGCTTTCTGCATGAAATCTCGCGCCTTTTCCGTGGTGTCGCCTTTCTTTTGCACGTCGACAGCCCAAAGGCTGACCTTCGAGTTTCCTTGGTACCGCCTATAGAGTCTTTCCAGCTCCGGCATCTCCCTACGACAGGCCGGGCACCAAGTGGCCCAAAAATCCAGGATGACGACAGGTCCCCGGAAGTCCGAGGAACTGATCACCGTCCCGTCGAGTCTGCTTATCGAAAATGTGGGAGCGGGCGCGCTCATCTCACGAGTAGCGATCCGGGTTGCAAGCGCAGGGATCGTGGTTACCGCTAGAAAGACAAGTGCTGCAAGAGGGACAAGGAGCATCAAGCCGGCTCTCGTTGCGGACCGCGCTGCCCATAGATGTCTGACGCGCACACCGCAGACGGTGGACAGATTCGCGACCAACAAGAGTAGGGCGAGGACGACATGGTGCAGCGAGCCCCATCCCAGAATAAGCACGGTGATCGAGCCGCCGGAACACACTAGCAGTCCTTTCAACCACGCATCTCCGGGGCGGCCCTGCCCGCGGACGAGTCCGGCACTGAGATACAAGATTGAAAGAGCGACGACACAAATGCGCAAGTCAGCGCCCACATGAAGATAGCTATCCCCAAGGATGAACAGAAAAAGGGCCGCCAATCCGGTGAGGACATCGGCAACGACTGAGATGACTCTGTCTCTCATACGCAGACCTCCTCAAAATTCTCTGCCTAAGTATACGCAGGATGTTTAGCCCCAGTTCCGCATCGAACGGTTTTCTATTCCTTGGCACGACCCAGCCCAGCCGGGTAAGGCCGGGCTCTTTCTTACCCCTTCGGGATTCCAGCTAATCTCGTTGAGCCCCCGGGATGAGAACTGAGTGCCCACTGTCGTGGATCAATTGGTGTGTTGCAGGCTTGCGGAGTAAGCCCCTATTGCTTTCTCGGCAGGGTGCAGGCCTGAACGGCGCCGGTGGGGTCGATGGCGTCGGAGCCTTCGTCGATGTGACGAATAATGCCATCCTTATCGATCACGAAGGTGACGCGGTTGGCAAAGAGATGAGTGAAAGTGAGGTCACCGTAAGCCTTGGCTACCTCCTTGCCGGTGTCACTCAACAAAGGGAAAGTCGCGCCGGTTTCCTCGGCAAACTTGCGATTCCTTTCCTGGCTGTCCAGGCTGATCCCCAGAACTTGCGCGCCCGCAGCCTCGAACTTGGCGATATCACCCTGATACGCCTTGATCTCCTTCGTTCAACCCGGCGTGGAGGCGCGAATGTAGAAGGCCAGGATGACGGATTTCTTGCCGCGAAAGTCGGCGAGCTTGACGACCTTGCCGTTTTGGTCGGGCAAGGCGAAATCCGGAGCGCGGTCACCGACCTTCAGAGTCGCAGATGTGCCAAACAAGGGCATGAGAAGTATGCTCAGCAAAGAGGTGGTAGCGAGTTGTCTTGCTGCGAGCACAGAGGAAGTACGCTCGTCACTGCTTTTCTACTGCCCTTTGCGGTGTTCCAAGAGGCTGCACGCCGCGTGGGCGTTGTTGGGATCCAAGGCCTCGCTCTCGCGGTCGATGTGCTGAATCACCCCGTCTTTGTCGATCACAAACGTGGTGCGATGCGCAACCGGGAACTTATCGTTCAGGATCCCATATTTTGTCGTGATTTCGCGAGTGAAATCGCTAAGCAGGGGGAAGGTCACGCCGATCTGCTCGGCGTAGGCTTTGTTGGCGAATTGACTGTCGACGCTCACTCCCAATACCACGGTGCCGGTCTGCTCGAATCTGGCAATATCAGCCTGATACGCCTTAAGCTCCTTCGTTCAACCACCGGTGAAGGCGAGCACATAAAACGCCAGGACTACGTTCTTCTTCCCCAGAAACTGATTGAGTGAAACCTTGTTGCCGTTCTGATCGGGCAAAGTGAAATCCGGTGCCTTGTCGCCGACTTTCAGCGGCCCGGTCTGCGCCGCCAGCGTAGTCGCCAGCGTCAGCAGCACCGCGCCCACCATCACGCGAAGCCGAGTCTGCATGGAGTGTCCTCCTCGAAGAATCTCGATGTCTCAAGCCCGATTGCGATTATACGCGAAAAACCTGAGGGCGGGGGATTTACGACGTATCTCTCATTCACCCGGCCTCGTGGTAAAATCACCCCTACCATGGGTGTTGGCAATCGACTCCGAAGTCTGTTTCGGCTTTTCCTTCTCTTCACGGTTTTGGTAGCCGTGGCGCTACTCAGTGCCATCGCCACCATCCGGCTCACCATTCACGGCCGGCAAGAAAGCATGCCCAAGCTCGTGGGAATTTCCCTCGAGTCCGCTCAGCGCATCACCGCCGGGCTGGGCCTGGAACTGAAAGTCGAAGACAAGATTTATAGCACGCAATATGCGGCGAATCAGATTGCGCAACAAATGCCGCCTCCCGGCACCCCCTTGAAGATGGGGCAGCACGTGCATGTGCTGGTCAGCTTGGGGCTTCCCCAATTGACGGTTCCCAACCTGGTCGGAGATAGCGTGCGCGCGGCCCGGATTACTGCCATTCAGCGAGGGTTGACGGTGGGAGAAGTTGCCGTACTCCCCTGGCCGGGTGACCCGGACCAAGTGGTGGCGCAAGATCCCCCTCCCGCCACGGAGGCGGTGCACACCCCAACGGTGAACCTTCTCGTTTCGGGTGGGGAAGAACCTCCGGCTTATCTCTGCCCTCGATTCATCGGACAGCCCATCGCCGAAGTTCGGCACATCTTGGAGAAGAACGGGTTCAAACTTGGACAAGTCACACCGGTGGCTACCAACGGGGGATCCCAAGGAATCATCCTCACGCAATCCCCGCCCCCTGGAAGCAAAATCGGGTCGGATGCTGTCTTCAGTTTCCAGGTCACGCAATAAGGGCGCGGGAAAAGCTAAGGACGAGAAATCGGAGACATCAATAACACTCGATAACGCTCATCTGTCCCATGTGGGACGTGGTCCGGCAGCGTGCCCATTCGCGGGACAAGTCGGCAAGGCTGAGGATGGATGAACTAAATGTCATCTGGTTCGTGCGAATAGGGGACTCATGTCAACCGGCGGCCCTTGCGGTTGTTGAATTCTGCGGCACTTGAACTGCATTAGTCATTGCGGAGGCGACAAAAACCGACGTCGTGTCTTAAAGTGCGGCCTTGTCGGTCCCGAACATGCGCATTTTGCCCCAATTTGACCCCGCAAAGAGACCTACCGTGAATCCACAACCCAGTGTGCAGAGGCCGCAGGACTTGTCCCGCCGGAAGGGATTCTGGCGGCCATCTTTCGGCTTTTATGTCGTAATTGCGCTTATTGTGGCCTTCCTCGTCAATGCGGCACCGCTTCTCGCCGCAGATGACTGTCTTTCCTGCCACGGGCCGGGGACGGGGATGGTGAATTCGCAGGGAAAAGCCATCACGGTCAACCCCGCCTCCCTGGGGCACAGTGTTCACAAAGACCTGGCTTGTGTGGACTGCCACGCCGGGGCCGCCAAGAGTGGGCACACGGCAAAAACGGCGTCGGCTTCCTGCCTCGCTTGCCATGCTGATGAAGGAGTGAAGCTTAGCGCCAGCGCCCACGCGATGTTGGGTGACCCCAAGGACAGCTCGACGTGCATTGCCTGCCACGGAACGCATGATGTTGCCGACCCCGCCGCGCGCGGTCCCCAGTTCTGCGCCACCTGCCACGCGACGGAAGTAAGTCAATACAACTCGAGCATTCACGGCCGGGCGCACGCCAAAATGAACGGTGACGCGCCCACCTGCAAGAGTTGCCACGGCACGGCGCATGAAGTGGTGGCCTCGACGGACGCGAAATCGCCGGTGAGTAAAGCGAACCTGCCCGACACCTGCGGCCAGTGCCATTCCAACCCCGCGCTTGCCGCCAAGTACATGTTCGCGGTGGCCAAGCCTGTAGAGGCCTACGCGTCAAGCGTGCACGGCCGTGCCATCCAGCAGGGCAACTTGCACGCGGCGTCGTGCAACGACTGCCACGGCGTCCACGATATTCTTCCTTTGTCTGACCCCCACTCGAAGATCTGGAAGCAGAACGTAGCTTCCACTTGTGGCAAGTGCCATGCAAACGTCTTTGCGGTCTATCAGCAGAGCATTCACGGGCAGGCAGTGGCCGCGGGAGTCATGGATGCCGCCACCTGCACGGACTGCCACGGCGAGCACCGCATCCTGGCGCCCGGAAATCCCCAATCGTCGGTATACCTGGCGAATGTTTCGCAGGTCACCTGTTCGCGTTGCCACGCCAACACCCAGTTGATGGGGCGCTTCAACGTACCGGCCTCGCGCGTCCCCACTTATGATGACAGCTACCACGGTCTGGCTTCCAGTTCCGGCCAGCAGACCGTAGCCAATTGCGCCAGTTGCCATGGCGTGCACGATATCTTTGCCTCGAGCGACGTGCGCTCGACCGTAAACCCGGCAAACCTGGGCAAAACCTGCGGCAAATGCCATCCCGACGCCGGGCAGCGATTCACCATCGGGCCGGTGCATTCGCTCCCCACCTCGACGGCGGGAGGGCGGGTGCTTGATTTCGTGAAAGCCTTCTACCTGCTGGCCATCCCCGTGATTCTTGCGTCGATGTTCATGCACAATCTTCTGGATTGGTGGCGCAAGACACAGCGCATCCTGGAGCATTACCGCGTGGGCCACGGCCAGGTGCGTTTGACCCTGAACGAGCGGGTGCAGCACGTACTGCTGCTGGTGAGTTTCATTACCCTGGTGGTCACCGGCTTTGCGCTGAAATATCCGCACTCATTCTGGGCGGAACCGATTGTGCGCTGGGAAAAGGACTTCCCGCTGCGCGGCTGGCTGCACCGGATCGCCGGAGTGGTGTTGATTGGGGCTTCGATTTACCACCTGATCTATCTGTTTACCCATCGCGATGGCCGCCGCTGGGTGAAGGCTATGCTTCCCAAAGCGCGCGACGTGCAGGAAGCCGTTCACACCATGGGCTATAATCTGGGTTATCGTTCCCGGCCGCCGCGTTACGCGCGTTTTAACTACATGGAAAAGGCCGAATACTGGGCGCTGGTGTGGGGCACCATCGTCATGGCCATCACCGGCGTCCTGCTGTGGGCCCATGACTCGGTTTTGGCCTACCTCCCGCACGCCTTGGCTGTCCTGGACGTAACCACGGCGGTCCACTTTTACGAGGCCATCCTGGCAACATTCTCGATCCTGATCTGGCACTTCTATTTTGTGATCTTCGACCCCGACGTTTATCCCCTCAAGTGGACCGTCCTCACCGGCCGCGCGCCCGAGCATGAGGTGAGAGAAGAAGAAGAGGAAGAACCCGTGCCCGTAACTGTGGGAGGGGCGAAACCACCCGAAGGCGGACCAGGCGAGGCGCCAGCTTCAACCAAGCTGGCTTCGAAAGGGGGCAACCCCGCGCCTTCATCCAAGCCGGCGTCCTCCGCACCTGGCTCCGTGAAACCGGGTGCCGGCGCCCCACCGCCCGGCGCGAAGCCCTCCAAGCCGAATTGATCCGGCGCCTGCCTTGACGGGAAGCGCCGGAGCGTAGCTCGAACATCGAGTGGGGATTTCTCACCAGGCTGGAAGGCTTTTTGAGGGTTGCCGGAAGGGCGCGGGCTTCAATGTGGGCACGTGGGACCTAGACCGCCAAGGCAGGATTCGGCACACCATGACTTCGGCCCTGCCCTATTGTGGATAACCCGCCAATCCCTGCTACTGCCCGTTCATGCCCGGTGGAGCTCTTCGATGAATCGAGCAGCTCGTTTATTTTCAATTACTTACGTGCTTATCCCTTCCCTTCCCATTTGTTTTCAATAACTTGCTGGGATAGGTTTCTATTGTTTCCGCCTTTTTGCCCGCGCGCTCCCGAGCGGAGTGCGAAGATGACAAGGGCGGTGCTTAGTCGCCAGTGGTCGTTGGTCAGTGGTCTTTCCCCAGCCCCCAACACCCAGCCCCCAGCCCCTGCTTTTCCCGTTGGTCAGTGGTCTTTCCCTGGCCCCCAGCGCCGAACCCCTCGCTCCTGTTTCCTCCTCCGTCGTGGGCCCCCCTATTCGGTCACGTTCCAGATATCATAAAGACAATACTTGAAGATTAAACTCGGGGCGCGCATACTCCCGGCGACGGCCGAACAGCGTTCGGCCAATCGTAGGGCCGAATGGCATTCGGCCATGGCCGAGCGCCGTCGTTGCCGCCACCATTGACCGGAGGTTGGGCATCAAGGGAAAAGCTTACGGACAGAAAGGGTCGCCGCGGCGACTCCATGGCTACCCGCTTACCCGAAGGCTTCATGTTTCAATTGAGCACTGGGGAGATGAAGTCTTTGATCTTGCAATCTGTAAGAGCAAAAGGCTGAGGGGAACGGTTGACCCTTGAAAACTGACGACGGCCTTACTGCTGTGGGCGGCGCTGTACCGGATGACATTAAACGCCAGGCGATATAGACTGCAGGGGCAAATCCTTCCGGTGCGATGAGACGGAGCGGCTCTTTCATCGCGAGCCCCGCCGGAAGTTTCGCGCCATCGAACGTTCGGCGCTTCGCAAGCTCGACATGCTCGACGCGGCGAATGATCTTCGAATTCTCGGCGCGCTTCCGGGCAACCGATTGGAACGGCTGCGCGGGGACCGCGAGGGACAGTACAGCATTCGGATCAACGACCAGTGGCGGGTCTGTTTTACCTGGCGAGAGGGCGACGCCTACCACGTTGAAATCACCGACTACCACTAGGAGGACAGGATGGCGAGGAAACTGAAGCCCGTGCATCCGGGCGAAATTCTCCGCGAGGAGTTTATGAAGCCGCTCGGCCTCAGCATGAACAAGCTGGCGCTCGACTTGCGCGTGCCCGTCACCCGCATCGCGGAGATTGTCCACGAGCGTCGTGCCATTTCGACCGGTTCAGCGCTGCGCCTGGGGCGCTACTTCAACACCCCACCGGTTTTCTGGATGAACCTCCAGGTTCGTTATGACCTAGAAGTCGCGGAAGACGAGTTGGCGCACCGGATCGTGCGCGACGTGCAGCCCATCGGAACAGCAACCCTTTAGGTGTCAGGCGCCAAGTGCTAAGAACTGGGTGCTAGGGGCTGGGGACTCGGTGCTAGGAACGAGGTTCCGCAGCGGGCTTGCGCCTCGGAAAGTCGGCCCAATACCCCGAAATCCTTCATGGCCGAATGGCATTCGGCCATGGCCGAGCGCCGCTCGGCCCGACGCCTACACCCACGCCCGAGGGGCGCTCCGCCCCGGGGCGAGCGCCGTCGTTGCCGCCACCATTGGCCGGAGGTTTGGCATCAAGGGAAAAGCCTGCGGACAGGAAGGCACTGTGCGTGGCTAGCCGCTCTAGTTGAAAGTGGCCCAAAATAATTCTTGACTTTCTATATTTTCGGTATAGCATATAGGCTATGAGCATAATACAGCGAACCGAACATTTGCTTGCCGAAACAGAGCGGACATTGGTTGGACTCGCAAACGAGGCCGGGGCTGCGCGCGATTATGATCAGGCGGCTTCACTTATCGAGCTGGCCCGCAAGATTAAACAACTGGGTGAACAATTTAGAGGAGCCGCGTCGAAGGTGGCCGGTGCGCCCAATCCGCTGGACGCGTTGATGAAGCTTGACCCCGCCGGAGAGATAAAAGTGCCGATTCGGAGCCGCAACAAATTAGGGCAGTATCCGAGATTTGTTCGCGAAGGCGACAACCTGGTTAAGATCGGATGGTCTAAATCCCAAAGAGCAGAGTATGAGCACAAAAGCCCGAAGCGGTTGCTCGCGGTTCTCTGCGAGTCCCTGACGAGCGCAAACGGGAAGCGAATTATGATGGACAAAGTGCTACCACTTAAGGGCCCCGCGACCGGAGCTGCTTTTCCCGATTACCAGTCTTATGTCTGCCTTGCTTGGCTAAAGTTTAGCGGACTTGTGACCCAGCACGGAAGACAAGGTTACTCATTGCCAAAAGGGATTGAGCTTGAGAAGTCGGTCGAGACCCTTTGGGCTAATCTTCTAACCCGCTAGCGAGGATGGGGACATTGCAACCAGCAACCGCACGCGATTTGCTGAAAGCCGATGCCAAGGAAAAGAAGAATTACCGAGGGTTTTCCCTCGTGCATCTGACTGCTTAGTCGGTCTGTAGTCTACGCCATTCCCTATTTGTCCACCCATGGTCCGGGAGGCGTCCATTTTCGCCGAAAGGTCTTTCCTGCGCTCAAAGTGGTTACCAACGGCCCAAGGAAACTGGCGATATTGACGACCACCTCGGCGAGCTCCGGCGGAGCGTCGAGCCGGCTTTTTCGGATGAATCCGCGCCACTGGCTCATCTTCGTTGAGTCATCCACGAATTTGGCTGACAGGCCGATGGGTTCGGGAACAATCTTCGTTCCCCGATGGGAAAATGTCTTGGCGATAGCGTTGCCGAGGGTCTGCCCGTCGAAGTCGAACTGCCGGGATAGCGTCCAGATGTCGAAATAGTCCTTCATTCGACTATTGAGGATGCCGCGGGCAACCAGCGACTCGAATTTCTCGGCCACCATGCTCTCTTTGCTGTAGCCGTGCAGTCGCGGTGCTTCGAATTCGAGCAGGGTTGGGTATTCGATCGGCTGGGAAGCGGGAACGATGACGTCCCCGAATCCGATATCGAGCTGAAGAATCACTCGGGCTGTGCCCAAGTTGGCTCGGAACCGGATGCGGACGCCGTGGTAGTTGGCCTCTTCAGCAATTCTTGCGCCCTCGACCGTGGCCGGATCGAACGCGAGACCGTCGGACGCAACCGGGTGGGCGCAAATCTCCCTGGCGATGGCCACGACGTTTTCGACTTGGTTGGCCATTCTGCCCAAGAGGTCAATATCCTTCGTCGGGCGGTAAGACTCCAGTTTCCATGCGGTGAACATGAGCGCGCCTTTCAGAATGAATCGGGCGGCATGGGGCGACTTGGAAAGACGATAGAGGAAGCGCTCCATCGCATAATATTGCAGGAGCTCATTGAATGGTCGATGGGTCTGCCGAGCCTTGTTCAAAAGCAATTGGTGGACCGAGGCCGGAAGGTTGGTAGGGGCTCGTTTGGTCACACCAGCGCCTCCAGGTAGGGACGCATCACCTTGGCAACACGGCAGACTTCCGCGGCTTCGAGCAGGGCGTCGAGGTTCTTCTTTTTTCTCTCCAGATAGAGTTTCAGCGCCTCGCGAGCGGTGTCCAGACCAATCTTGTTACGGTATTTGAAGCAGTCCGCAATGGTTTTTTCGGGACTGTAAATTCGCACCTGCGTCCCGTCGAGTCGGTGCGCCTCCACGCCGAATTCGAAAACTGAGAACCAGAATACCCGGAGGGGAGGGTGATCGAGGCACGGGGGTTCCGTTCCGCGTGGCAGGGCAAGATACACCTCGTGCGGAATCTCGGTGGTGAGTTCGTGGAAGGCCAGGGCGGAGATCAGGCAGATGACACCGCTCGGGACCTTTATGGCCACCGTGACCAGATCGGGGTTCCCCAGCGGCGGCAGATCGGAGAGGCGGTAAAGGCCTCGGCCGAGGCACGCGAGGGTCCCGGAATCGCGCATCCTGTAAAGCGTTTCGGGGTGAATGCCGAGGCGCAGTGCATCTTTCGTTCTAAGCACACCTCCGTGTTGCCGGAAGATGCTCCGCGCGCGGGAGGGGCGGTCTCGGGATGGTCGTCGTGAGGGCATGCCCGATAATATTACCAGCAATTGTGAATATTTGGCGGTAAATTTATCGGAGGCATGGCGGCGGCCAGCAGGGGGGGTTGACGGTTATTGTAGGGCCGAATGTCATTCGGCCAGGGCCGAGCGCCGCTCGGCCCTACGCCTACACTCACGCCCGACCGTCGTTCGGCCCCGGCGCGAGCGCCGTCGTTGCCGCCACAATTAACCGGAGGTTGGGCATCGCGGGAAGGCCCACGGAGAGGAAGGCACTGTCCATGGCTGCCCGCTAACTCCTGAAAACTGACGACGCCCTTGCTGCTATGGGCGGTGCTGTACCGGATGACATTAAACGCGGAGCGTTATAGACTGCAGGGGCAAATCCTTCCGGTGCGATGAGACCGAGCGGCTGTTTCATCGCGAGCCCCGCCGGAAGTTTCGCGCCATCGAACGTTCGGCGCTTCGCAAGCTCGACATGCTCGACGCGGCGAATGGTCTTCGAATTCTCGGCGCGCTTCCGGGCAACCGGCTGGAGCGGCTGCGCGGGGACCGCGAGGGACAGTACAGCATTCGGATCAACGACCAGTGGCGGGTCTGTTTTACCTGGCGAGAGGGCGACGCCTACCACGTTGAAATCACGGACTACCACTAGGAGGAGACGATGGCTAGGAAACTGAAACCCGTGCATCCGGGCGAGATTCTCCGCGAGGAGTTTATGAAGCCGCTCGGCCTCAGCATGAACAAGCTGGCGCTCGACTTGCGCGTGCCCGTCACCCGCATCGCGGAGATTGTCCACGAGCGTCGCGCCATTTCGACCGATACGGCCCTGCGCCTGGGCCGCTACTTCAACACCACACCGGTTTTCTGGATGAACCTCCAGGTTCGTTATGACCTAGAAGTCGCGGAAGACGAGTTGGCGCACCGGATTGTGCGCGACGTGCAACCCATCGAAACAGCAACCCTTTAGAGGTCAGGCGCCAAGCGTTAAGAGAAGGGGCTAGGGGTTGGGGACTAGGTATTCGGGAAGTCGTTCCTCAGCCTACTGGCGCCCCGAAGATTCGGCGCGATCTCCCGAAAATTTTGTAGGGCCGAATGGCATTCGGCCATGGCCGAGCGCCGCTCGGCCCTACACGTACACCCACGCCCGACCCGCGTTCGGCTCTGGGGCGAGCGCCGTCGTTCCCGCCACAATTGACCGGAAGTTTGGCAGCAAGGGGAAGGCCCACAGACAGGACGCGAGCGCTCTTATGACTTATTTCGAGAATCGCGCAGGGGCCGACAAGGTTGAAGCGCTCCTGATTGACGCGGCGGACGCTGGGCGCCCACTGGCGATATCAGCGGTCAACTGGGGCGAAGTCTATTACTGCGATCTGGCGCGCGCACGGAGAGGAGGCCGCCACCGCCAAGCTGCAAGCGATCGCTCAGCTTCCCATCCAGGTTTTCGATGTGGACATGGACCTGGCCAAACTGGCCGCCAGCCTCAAAGCTCAGCACAATCTTCCCTACGCCGACTGCTTCGCCGCCGCCCTCACGCAATCGCGAAAGGCAACCTTAGTCACGAGTGACAAGGACTTCGAACGCGCGGGAACAGCCGTCAAAATCCTTTGGGTCTGAGGGTGCAGGATCTCGCTCAGATTTGAGGTTTAAGTTTGCGGCTTTTCGACTCGGAACGGTGAAGAACCTCAGGATTGGAGACCAACGCTACGCTTCCGGCTGCTGGAATGCCAAGGTGTTTTGTGCTTTCCGTCGGTCAATCGAGTTCGAAGCCAGATCAGTTCTGCTAGGATGGCTCAGGTTGCATACCCGATATCGCTCATGAAATGCCTAAATCCTCGGCTCGTATTGACTTCGCCGGGTGTTGGGCGTCTCTGATGAGCAGCCAGCCGGCTGCTCGGCACCTCTCCAGCCATCCAATCATCCACGTGTTCAGAGCCTTCAAGCGGTCGGTGGTTGGATTTGCCTTCACCCAAAGTTCGAGTATCTGTTCACCCGCAGGCGTTTGCACTCGCACGTTGTCGGCGTGGAGCCGAGCCATTTCACGCAAGCCTATCCAGAGCTGTGCTTGGATATAGCCGATTTCCTTCGAGTCGGCTTTGGGAGCAGCGTACTCCAGAACCTCGTGAATTCGGCCTTCGTTAGGCCACACAACTCGCGTTGAGCTCGCATCTTCCCCCAGCAGGGAGGAGCTACCCAGCAATTGCAGAACTTGGGAGAGCAGCGGCACAGCGGCGGTATGCGCTCTCCGGATTTCAGCCGCAACTCGGTTCCTGAGGGCTTGCGTGCGGAAACGATCTAGGACTGGCTGACCGTAATATCCCCACAAGCCATAAAGCCCGGCCGCAATGCTGCCGGGCGAAGCGTCTATATATTGCTCTTCGAGCCATGGTTCCGTTACCACGACATCGAGAAAGTGAAATATGGCGTCAGGGCCGGCTGCGCGCCCCAAGCGCAGAGTCTGCGACACATTTCTCAACCCGATTACCGAAGAGTGCCAGTGTAGGGCTTCAGCCGCGACGATCAGCGCGCAAGCCGGCGCCTCGGCCAGTTCAGGTCGTCCAACGCGGTTAAGCTGCTTGCATAGCTCCGGCATGTAGTCTGGCTGCTCCGATTTCATCTCGCCCCGGACTTTATCCCACCTATCCTGGTCGAGTGCTGCGAGCACTGCATCCGCTATGGACCCCAACCGCAGGAACTTGAGAAGGCTATCGAGCGGGGCGCGCAGCGCGGTTTCGCCGAGTATCTTGAGGTTGGCTGGGTCGGCCAATGCACCGGCCAGAGCGGCATGTACATCAGGCAGCTTGCGCTCGGCGTACTCCAGAATGGACGGAAGAAAATGGAGTGGGGTCCGTACCGCGGTTTCGCCAAGTATCTTGAGGTTGGCTGGGTCGGCCAATGCACGAGAGAGGGTCGTATGTACTTCAGGCAGCTTGCGCTCCGCGTATTCCAGAAAGGACGCAAGATCAGCGAGCGGGGTGCGCAGCGCGGTTTCACCAAGTATCTTGAGGTTGGCTGGGTCGGCCAATGCACGAGAGAGGGTCGTATGTACTTCAGGCAG